>LUYZ01000007.1 GCA_001603425.1 Bacteroidales bacterium Bact_08 | reverse complement strand
CGTGTGCTCTTCCGATCTTTTTAGTACTCCTGTTAAAAAAGCCATTATTTACCGATTATATTTTCTCTAATATTAATAATCTACAAAGATAAAAAAATTGAGAGAAAGAGATAACTTTGCAGCAGTTTAATATTATATACAATATCTATATTTCCCAATAATGGATTCTCAACCACATATAGAACACATTCTCACTGCCGATGGGTCGTCCTCATTTTTCTCAAATGACTATAATGAGAGTTACCACTCCACAAATGGAGCAATATCTGAGAGTAACCACATCTTTATAAAAAATGGACTATATCATCACTCATTTAGAGACAATCAAAGAGTTACCATATTCGAGCAGGGCTTTGGAACTGGACTAAATACAATACTAACAATCAAAGAGGCTATTGAGAATAACATTACAATAGACTATTTTTCAGTAGAGAAACATCCTTTAGATATTCAGATGATTAATAATCTAAACTATATAGACTCATTTGACAAAGAGTATAAATCACTTTTTTTGGATATTCATAAATGTGAATGGAATAAGAGGATAGAAATTTCACCCAATTTCTATCTCACAAAAATAGAGGATGATATTGAAAATCTTTTAGATGAGAATCGGCTAAAAAACATATATAACATCTCAAGCATAGATGTGACATATTACGATGCATTCTCCCCAGAGAGACAACCCCAACTATGGAGCAAGAAAATTTTTAGTCATATTTTTAAGATAACATCAGATGGTGGAATATTAACAACCTACTCTTCTAAAGGAGTTGTAAAGCAGGCATTAAGAGATTCTGGATTTATTGTAAAACGAGTAAAAGGTCCTATAGGAAAAAGGCATATAGTTATCGCTCAAAAAATTATCTCTTAACAAGCTCTATTTTAAACATTTTAGGCCAATATTTACCCGTTATATAAATAGAACCATCCATCGAATTATATGCAATACCATTTAAGACATCTGTTCTTGGGCCTCTTTCCTGTCTAGACAATAGATTAAAACACTCCACTACACCTTCTACTACTCCAGTTTTAGGGTCTATAATAACTATTATCTCCTCTCCGTATACGTTTGCCCAAACTTTACCATCTATAAATTCAAGTTCATTTAACTGATCTAGTTTTTTGCCATCCAATGTAACCTTTACTCTGGAGCGCTCCATAAAAGTGTTTGGATCCATAAAAAACAGATGATCAGAGCCATCTGTCATAATCAAATTTTTTCCATCAGTAGTTAGCCCCCAGCCTTCTCTAGGGTTATAGAGAGTACCTAGCTGCTTAAAACTATTAATATCATAGACCAATACCTCATTTTCCATCCATGTTAATAGGTATAATAGGTTATTTAAAACCACCGCACCTTCGGCAAAATACTTTGGAGCAAGATTAAAACTCCTAATCGTTGCACCTGTCTTAAGATTTACCTCTCTAAAATAGGATTCGCCATACTGGCCAGAACTCTCAAATAAAGATCCATTATGAAAGAACAGACCTTGCGTATAAGCATTAACACTATGAGGAAGACTCTCTAGAACTTTAACCCTATATCTAACAGCCCTATCTTTGGCTACTGATGAACAATTAACCATCATTATAAAAAAGAGTGAAAGATATATAGTTACTCTACTCATAAAATTTAAATTTCTCTATTCTTATACTTCAACGCTGCATTAACAAAAGCCACAAAAATTGGATGAGGATTCTCTGGTGTGCTCTTTAATTCAGGATGAAACTGTACACCAATAAAAAAAGGATGCTCTGGAATCTCTACTATTTCAACCAAACCAGTCTCACTGTTTTTGCCTGTAGCAATCATACCATTTTGTGCAAACATATCCACATATGAGCTATTCATCTCATATCTGTGTCTGTGTCTCTCTGCTATCTCCAGTTTACCATATATTCTATTGGCTAAACTACCCTCCTCAATAGTACACTCATATGAACCTAAACGCATAGTACCACCCATCTTTGTAAGAGACTTCTGATCTTCCATTAAGTTGATTACCGGGTTTTTAGCATTTGGTCTAATCTCTGTTGTCATAGCATCTTCTAAATTCAATACATTCCTTGCAAATTCAATTACTGCCATTTGCATGCCAAGACATATTCCAAAAAATGGAATTCTATTCTCTCTTACATAGTTTACCGCAATTATTTTACCCTCTATACCTCTTTCACCAAAACCAGGAGCAACCAAAACTCCATCCATATTGCTTAGATAATCTCCAATATTAGATTCATTTATTGCTTCACTATGAATAGAGTGAACATTCACTTTACATTCGTTTTGAGCTCCTGCATGGATAAATGATTCCAAAATTGACTTGTAAGCATCCTGGAGTTCAACATACTTTCCGACAAGTGCTATGTTCACTTCTGATTTAGGATTAAAAAGTCTATCTAGGAACGATTTCCATTTAGTTAAATCGGGATTAGACGCCAGTTTTGGAGACTCATTCAATGAGAGACCATCGATAACAAGGCGGTCTAGCCCCTCGGAAACCATTAGTAACGGAACCTCGTAGATACTTTTAGCATCAATAGACTCAATTACAGCATTAGGCTTTACATTACAGAACAGAGCTACTTTCTTTCTTATATCGGCAGGAAGAGGATGTTCTGTTCTACAAACAATAATATCTGGATGAACTCCATTTTGCTGCAACATCCTAACCGAGTGTTGTGTTGGTTTTGTCTTTAACTCTTTAGCTGCACTTAAATACGGCACAAGTGTTAGATGAACCACAAGACAATCGTTATCTTCTAACTCCCATTGTAGTTGTCTTACAGCCTCTATATATGGTAATGATTCAATATCTCCTGCAGTACCTCCAAGCTCAGTAATTACCACATCATACCTCCCCTCTTTTCCCAAGCTTAGCATTCTTCTTTTTATCTCATCTGTAATGTGAGGGACAACCTGCACAGTCTTTCCAAGATACTGCCCAGCTCTCTCTTTTTCTATTACAGATTTGTATATCTTTCCTGTTGTAACATTGTTATTTTGACATGTGTAAACATTCAAAAAACGCTCATAATGTCCAAGATCCAAATCCGTTTCGGCACCATCCTCTGTAACAAAACACTCTCCATGTTCATATGGGTTAAGTGTTCCTGGGTCTATATTTATATAGGGGTCAAACTTTTGAATCGTAACAGAGAGTCCTCTGGCCTGTAGTAATTTAGCAAGTGAGGCAGATATAATACCCTTACCAAGAGAAGAGGTAACTCCTCCTAAAACAAAAACATATTTGGTGCTCATAAAAAAAATGGATTGATATACAGGGATGCAAAGATAGTACAAACAAATATGATTTTAAAAAAAAGGTTACAGGTACGCACTTTTTAATTAGAATAAAAAAAAGAGGTGATATTACTATCACCTCTTTTTTTAGTAGCGGAGACAGGACTCGAACCTGTGACCTTCGGGTTATGAGCCCGACGAGCTACCAACTGCTCCACTCCGCGGTATATGTTTATATTGAATAATATTTCCGTATTGGGAGTGCAAAGATAAGGCGTTTTTCTAGAACATCCAAATTTATTTAATAAAATTTATTAAATCGTCCATTTTCACATCACTTTGTTCACCAGTTTCTAATTTTTTGACTTTGACAACACCGCTATTTATCTCCTCCTCTCCACAAATAATTAGGAATGGAATTCCCTTTTTATTTGCATAATCGAACTGCTTTTTCAATTTAACACTCTCTGGATATATCTCCACCGACACTCCGCTAGCCCTAAGTTTTTGACTTATTGGTATCAATGCCTCAACCTCCTTTACTCCAAAGTTTGCACATAATACAGTTGTAGAGGCCTTTGTATCTTTTGGGAAACGATCTAATGATAATAACACATCGTAGATTCTATCGGCCCCAAAAGAGATACCAACTCCAGACATATTATCTAAACCAAATATACCAGTTAAGTTATCATATCTACCACCTCCACAAATACTTCCAATTTCAACTTCATTAGACTTTATCTCAAAGATAGCTCCTGTATAATAATTTAACCCCCGAGCAAGAGATAGATCCAACTCAACTGTCTGCTTAATAGACGATAGTGACACAAGCTTAAAAAGTTCATAAATCTCATTATAACCCTCCATACCCTCTTGACTATCTTTAATGAACTCTTTAATAAAATTAAATTTATCGCTATTACTACCCTTTAATGTAAGAATAGGCTCCAACTTATCTATTGCCTGCTGAGAGATATCTTTAGATTTTAGCTCTTCTTTAACAGCCTCTAGCCCTATTTTGTCTATTTTATCTATCGCAACTGTAATATCTATAAGTTTTTCTGGATATCCAATAACCTGAGATATTCCCATCAACAACTTTCTATTGTTAACCTTTATTGTAATAGAGAGAGATAGTTTCTCAAAAACTCTGTCTACTATCTGAATTAACTCCAACTCATTCAATTGAGAAGTAGTTCCAATCACATCCACATCGCACTGATAAAACTCTCTATATCTGCCTTTTTGAGGTCTATCTGCTCTCCATACAGGTTGAATCTGATATCTCTTAAACGGAAATACCAATTCATTCTGGTGCATCACAACATATCTTGCAAAAGGCACTGTAAGATCATATCTCAAACCTTTCTCACAAACCTTTAATGATAGTGAGTTAGCGTTCTTCAAATCATCTTCTTTAACTTTTGAGAATGCATCTCCAGAGTTTAAAATTTTAAACAGTAACTTGTCTCCCTCATCGCCATACTTCCCAAGAAGGGTAGATAGGTTTTCCATAGCTGGAGTCTCAATTGGAGAGTAGCCATATAGCTTAAATACCTCTTTTATTGTAGTAAATATATAGTCTCTTCTGAACATCTCCAATGTTCCAAAATCTCTTGTTCCTTTAGGTATAGATGGTTTCATTATTATTTAATTTGGAAGGACAAAGTTACTTGTTTTATTTTAATAATTAAAAAGCCTATAAACTATCTCCAAAATCTAGTCTAAACCTCTCCATTAATTTTACAGGCCAATCATTCACTGGCTCAAGACCACCTTTAAAGAACCTTAATACTCTTGGCTCTTCTACAAATCTCAAACCTCCTATAATATCTCTATTTTCAAACAGCCATATTAACCTATCGGCAACATACTCAATCTGAGATAGAGTAAATACTCTTCTAGGAATTGCCAATCTTAATAACTCCATATCTGCTAAAATATCATTTCCGTCTTTATCTCTCGTACTAGATATAGTGCCTCTCTCCATGCCTCTAACTCCAGATATAAGGTAAAATGCTGCCGCTAAAGCACCTGCTGGATACTCATTCTGAGGAATATGAGAACAGAAGTTTTTTGCATCTACATGGCATCCTAAAACTCCAGCAGGCATAACAACGGGAATACCATTTTCATCTAATATGGATACTAGCTTCTCAATAAAAAGGGGGCTTTGACTTATCACTCCCTCATCTACAGTCTCCATAAGCCCTACAGCCATAGACTCTATCTCTTTTATAGATATCCCTCCATATGTAAAAAAACCCTCGTATAATGGAACTAGATCTTGCATTTTAGCAAAAAGGTCTTCTCTATTAGTACAAATAGCTCCTCCTCTAGAAGAGCTTAATTTTCTAGCAGAAAAATAGATCATATCAGACAAAGAGACCATCTCTTTTAAGATTTGAGCAATACTCATATTCAAGCACTCAGCCTCTCTCTCTTTGATAAGATATGCGTTCTCTCCAATAAGACTCGCATCCATAACCAACATTACTCCATGCTTTTTTGCTATGTTATGAACACCACGTAAATTTTTTAAAGAAAATGGCTGACCTCCAATTAAATTTGTTGAGGCCTCAATCCTTATAAAGGGAATCTTCTCGACTCCAACTTTAGATATAAGAGAATCTAACTTCTCTAAATTCATATTTCCTTTGAAGGGCTCTTTGGACTTAATTTCTAGAGCATTATCATATAGCAATTCTGCAATTTCCCCTCCATTCTCCACAATATGCGCCATAGAGGTGGTAAAATGATAATTCATTGGCACTATATCACCTTGCTTCACAAAAGTTTTACAAATAATATTCTCCGCTGCTCTACCTTGATGAACTGGAAGAATCAACTTTAAACCAAATACCATATCGATAGATTCTGCCAATCTCTCAAAACTTGCCGATCCAGCATAAGCCTCATCTGCTCGAAACATAGCAGACATCTGACAATCACTCATAGCATTTGTTCCACTGTCTGTTAACATATCCAAAAAGATATCTTTTGTGTTTAATCTAAATGTATTAAACTTTGCCTCTTTAATGGCATCAAATCTTCTCTCAACTGAAACAAGATCTACTTTTTGAACAACTTTCACTTTGTGAAATTCCAGGGGTACCTGGGCTCTTCTAAAAAATTTTACGGTTTGCATTTTGTTTTATGATTAATAATAAAAAAAAAGAGCCCCTGACAATCAGGGGCTCCTATAAAATTCAGATATATCTATGAATTGTTATTTTACAGAAATACAAAAGCCCCTATCATCAAATTGATAATAGTAGCAATAATAACTGTTAATAACTATTGATTGAATCATTCTACTGGGCTATTTTGCGCAAGTTAAAAAAAATTTTTATATAACTAACTTTTTTTGTTTTTTAAATATAAATCTATCTCTTTTGCCGCTCTCCTACCAGCTCCCATAGCTAGAATAACAGTTGCAGCTCCAGTTACTACGTCACCACCTGCAAATACACCCTCTTTAGAAGTAACTCCATTATCATCTGCAATCAAACAATTCCATCTATTTATCTGCAGACCAGGAGTAGTCTCAGCAATCAGTGGATTTGCCGATGTTCCAAGTGACATTATCACAACATCAGTCTCAATATCAAAGTGAGAGTCTGGAATTGCAATAGGAGATCTTCTTCCACTACTATCTGGCTCTCCTAACTCCATTTTAATACACTTTATACCTTTTACCCAACCCGACTCATTGCCAATTATCTCTACTGGATTTGTAAGCATCTTAAAATCTATCATCTCCTCTTTAGCGTGGTGAACCTCCTCTACCCTTGCCGGTAACTCCTTTTCTGTTCTTCTATAGATAATTGTAACATCTGCGCCCAGTCTTTTTGCACTTCTTGCTGCATCCATTGCCACATTTCCACCACCAACAACAGCAACTCTCTTACCAACATATATTGGTGTCTCGTAATCTGGATCGTATGCTCTCATAAGATTATTTCTGGTTAGAAACTCATTTGCAGATACAACTCCATTAAGATTCTCTCCAGGAATTCCCATAAATTTAGGCAACCCTGCACCAGACCCAACAAAAACAGCCATAAATCCCTCATCATTCATTAACTGGTCTATTGTAACTGTTCTTCCCACAACAACATTGGTCTCTATTTTGACTCCCAATTTAAAAACATTCTCTATCTCAGATCTAACAACACTCTCTTTAGGCAATCTAAATTCAGGAATACCATACTGCAAAACACCCCCTGGTTCATGCAGAGCTTCAAAAATTGTTACATTATAACCCATTTTTGCCAAATCAGTTGCGCAAGCTAACCCTGCTGGTCCGCTGCCAATAATAGCAACCTTTTTTCCATTATCTGGCTCCTTCTCTAAAAAAACAACGCCATTCTCTCTACTCCAATCTGCAATAAATCTCTCTAATTTACCAATTGCAACAGGCTCTCCCTTTTTCCCCAAGATACATGAGCCTTCACACTGACTCTCTTGAGGGCAAACCCTACCACAAACAGCAGGTAAAGATGTATCGGCAAATAATATTCTTGCAGCCTCCATAAAATCACCCTCTGCAATTTTTGAAATAAACTGCGGAATTTGAATAGTTACTGGGCAATCTGTAACACATGCTGGCTTTTTACACATTAAACACCTAGAGGCCTCTAGCATAGCCTCTTCCTGGTTATATCCATAACAAACCTCAGAAAAATTTGTTACTCTAATTTTTGGATCCTGCTCTCTTACAGGAACTCTGGGAATTTTATTTCTCATAATCTTTTACTAATTACCCAAACCAATTTTACATTTATGATCGGCCTCTTTCTCAATATTTTTATACATTCCCTGCCTTCTCATTGCCTCCTCAAAATCCACTTGATATGCATCAAACTCCGGTCCATCTACACAAGCGAATTTTGTTTGATTCCCAACAGTTACACGACATGCACCACACATTCCAGTGCCATCTACCATAAGAGTATTCAAACTAACAATTAAAGGAACATTGTAAGGCTTTAAAGTGAGAGTTACAAACTTCATCATAATCATAGGTCCAATTGCAACAGCCATATCATAAACCTCTCCACTATCCATTAACTCCTTTAAAAGATCTGTTACTAACCCTTTTTTGCCATATGATCCATCATCTGTGCATATATAAAGATTATCACAAACCTCAGACATCTCTCTCTCTAAAATTACCATATCTTTATTCTTAGCCCCAATTATCACATCCACTTTTGCTCCACAATCGTGCAGGTATTTAACCTGTGGATATACTGGCGCAGTCCCTAATCCCCCAGCAATAAAAAGATATCTCCTACCTTTAACCTCCTCTTTATCCTCAAATATAAACTCAGATGCTCTTCCTAAAGGCCCCGCAAAATCTACAAACTCATCTCCCTCTTGCATATGACAAATCCTCCTACTCGAAGCACCAACCACTTGAGTAACAATAGTAATAGTACCCTTTTCTCTATCATAATCACAAATTGTTAATGGAATCCTCTCTCCTTTATCATGGACTCTTACAATTAAGAATTGCCCAGGCTGAGCAGACTTTGCCATTCTAGGAGCATATACGTCCATTAAAACAATAGACGGAGTAAGCTCTCTCCTTTTAATAATTTTATACATAAAATGAAACTGCTTAGTTAAGTTATATTATAGATTATACAAAGATACCTATTTTTAGAAACGCTCAAAACCATACCCTTTAGACTTCAGATAATCAATGATCTCCGCCAATCTATTATATAATCTATCTTCTCTTGAAGGATGTACACCAGGATGAATTAAGATTATAGCTCCGTGAAGCCCCTCTTTTTTTTCAAATTTATATAATCTCTCTATCAACTCGTCAGAAGATCTATAATTTTTCATATCTGGAGTAGTATAATCAGCTGGAGTTGCAGTACCAGGTGTATAATTAATAGTCTTAAGCCCCAATAGTGAAGCAGCCTCCACTGACTCTCTATTATACCACTCATAAGGTGGTAGATACCAAATAGCACTCTCTATATCAACTCCTTTATTATTTAGCTCTTTATAATTAAGTTTAATATCCATTATTAAACTATCAACCCCAATTAACGATGAATCTCTTTTATCCCATGGTGCATATAATAGATGCTTATCTGAATGTGCTCCAATGTAGTGTCCCTCTTTAATTATTCTCTCTGTTATCTTACTGTGCTCTGGTAGTCTAAGAAAATTGCCTGTTACAAAAAATGATCCTTTAATTCCAGCCTTTTTTAATACATCAAGAACATGTTTCCCGCCTTGAAACATAGAGTCTGCAGAAAAAATAAGATATATATCTCTACTATCACTGTTTTTTCTAATCACTGCTCCCCAATTATCATATACTAAAGAAGATGGTTTAATAGACTCTTTTTGTCTTTGTCCCTCAGCCTCCATAGCTGCAAAATAGTATGTCAACCCTGCTGAACCATCCATTGTAGGTTCATTAGATGAGTAATCTCCAATATCATCGTGATAAACTGCCTTACCATTGTTAAAAACAGCATAAGCATCTGGCTTTGTCAAAGAGTTACCTGCCCTAGTTAAAAATAGTTCTCTGTCAATAGGGCCGTCAATAAGCCCACCATAAGTTAAATCACCATTAATTACTGTGTATGAAGAGTGAGGATATCTAGGATAGTTTCCACTTGCTGGAAGACCAACAACCATAGATTTTCCCCATGGATTACAACCAAAGAGCCAATCTCTTAAAGCCATCTCCATCTCAAGATAGCTATTATCACCCGAAGCCTCTCTATATAAATGACAATAGGTAACAGCTGCCGATACCAAATTATTTGAACACCATAAAGATGGGATACCATACAAAAAAGGATCTCTCTCGCCTCTTTTTCTAAGATGCTCCAAAGCATCTCGCATGTAACCAAGATACTTCTCTCTTACAGACCCTTCTGAAGACTGAGCTAGATAATAATGACCCAAATTTATAAATGGATAGTATTGATAGTGCCTTCCTCTACCTAATTCCATCCAGGGTGTAATGGGTTCAAGTTCCCCCCAGTAATCGGCTTTTTCCCTCCATTTACCATCATTTTCGTATCTATAGAAAGTAGCTGCCGCCAATTCCAAATCATCTACATATGTATCCTCCTCGTAAAAATATTTAGATTTCAAACAAGCTGTCTGTGTTGTTCCTAAATCTGAAAGTCCAAACTCATAAGCCGCCAATGCTTTTTTATATATTTTATTAGCAAAAACAGTATCTATATCTTTGAAAATATAGGACCCCAGTGCAAAACTAGAGGAGAATTTTCCAGCAGTAGAAGAGACTCCCGTTGTTCTATTCTTATGTTTACCCAACCCTTGCGATTGACCAGTTACAAAATAGACAGGTCTACCTTTTCCAGGACCCCATCCATAATCTACTTGGTCTTTATGAGGAAGTCTAAATCCAGAGTGGTCTCTATCATCGGCAATCTGGTTAAACATAACCCCATCTTCTGGATTCATCTTAACGAGCCAATCCAAACCCCACTTAATCTCATCTATAATATCTGGGACGCCATTAGCTCCTTTACGCCCTCGGTGGTCATACTCATCTTTAAATATCCCTTTATCTTTATAATGTTCCCACGCAAACATCATATGATATAAAGATGTTGCAGAAGTTGTTAAATATTGTAGATAATCTGTTGCATCGTGCCAACCACCTGTAACATCAATCTTCTCTCCACTCCTTGTAGGGTGATCCACAATATAACCATCATCCAAATGGCACAGCTCTCCAGTATATGGATTATCTCCGCATCTTTGCTGCCTCATATAATTAAGCAGAAAGTCAGAAGCTCCATTATATGAATCGGCATCAATTTTAAAGTAGATAGATTTTACTCCATTCGATTTAATATAATAACCTCCTGGTGTTTTTATCTCAGAAAAATTCAGACGCATTGCTCTATTCATTCCCCACTCCTTTGCATTAAAATTGGTATCTGCTTTCGATTTAAAAACCATCTTATCTGACAAAGCCTCAAAAACCTCAAATTCACTCTCTAGCTGATTATTAAGAGAGATCAGTACTGCAACTTTAATATCGTTTGGGAGATAACCAGCTTGATTAACACGAATCCATGTATTTTGACTATTTGCCCATATTATTTGGCAAAAAAAGAGAGATAACATGCAAAAGGTAAAAAATGATAGTTTTTTCATAGTAACAAATTATTAAGAGTTAGGAAATTTTAAGCAATTAGTAGTCATACTCAACTTTTGACAAAGGATAGGAATCATAATTGAGCAGTGCCGATAAAATAGGATCCCGTAGAACATCTTCATAGTTATAGAGTTTATTATCTATATAGAGCTCTTTAGAGATAAATCTTGCTCCATGACTGTAATCTACATAAGTATTGATATGAACATTTGAAACTGGTTGTATTGGCTTTGCATTCAATCTATGCCATCCATAGATTGTAACGTGCCTATTCCTAGTGCTATCAGCTAATTTAGAGGAGATAACAATATCCTTCTTTACCCCAGCAACAAATGTATCATAACTGCCTCCAGATGCTTTAATCTGAGCTTGAATAACTTTTGAGTGTTCATAGATAAGATCTTCTGTTTCATTCCTTCTACCTCTAGGAATATAATTAAACGGCTCTAATTTTAAATCACTACTTTCATAAATAATGTCAACTAGTTTAGGTGTAGGAAGAGAAGAGTTGAACTTATGCGCTATTTGTTGAGCTAACATTGGTGAAAGAGGAGTAATATAATAATCGTCATCCACACCTACAGATAGATATGTAGGAGAGACAAAAAATTTTAACTCTCTTTCTACTCCATTTGCATCTTTTTGATTTGTAACAACCTCTCTATACTCAAAGAAAAATTTAGGTATATTTCCTTCAAAAAATAGATCTTTCAAATACTCTTCTCTCTCACTAAATGAGAGCTCTCTTATATGCTCATAAATAAAAGAACCACCTTTAAGATTCTGATTATTTACAGATCCAAAGGTGGTAACCATTATGATAGTTAATAACAAAAACATTATTTATCTTTTTTTAACTCTTTTGCTTCATAGCCCAATTTTTTAAGAGCTTCCTTAAGATTGTTTGCATTAGTAGTTTTTGAGTTATATAGAATCCAGACTGTCTGTTTCTCAAAATCTACCTTTAAATCTTTTACTCCTTTTTCAAATGGTATTTTAGCCTCTATCTTCTTTTGACAACTCTTACAATCTATCTCTACTGAGAAGGTAATATCGGCATCATTTTTAGCTCTTTTGTTCTGTGCATCAATAGAGCCAACAAATAGCCCCAAAACTAGCACAATCGTAAATATAATTAACTTTTTCATTTTATATAAATTTAAATTAAAATTATTTCCACATTGTATATCTTAAACCAATATAGGCCTTAAAGCCCATCAATGGGCCCCAAATAATTGTTGAATTAAAACCCTGGCTATATGGTCTATCAGAATTTAATATCGGATGTTTTTGTTTGTAATTAGTTAAGTTTTCTGCTCCTACATAAATCTCTAGATCTCTCATTTTTTTAGTAACCTGAGCAAAAAGCATGGTATATACAGGAGAGTTTCTACCTTCATCCACAAAATAAGGCATTTTTGATGGGCCATTTAACTGGGCTGTAAAATCAAATGTCCATTTATTCATTCTAGTTGCATATTGAACATTAAATACTCCCTTATATTTACTTGTAAGTGGTTTGTCCACTAAACCCTGCCCTGCGAGAGTAACCTTAGAGTCAGAATATCTAAAAGTACCCAATAGAGATAATCTCTCCAGAGGTTCATAATTTAAATCTACCTGATATGTATTTGTAAATGACCTACCATCTAAATTATAGAAGGAGATCTTTCCTAAATCTAACTCCTGATCTACTATTACTTGACTGTTAAAATCTGTTCTGAAATAGTCAAAACTAATAGAAGCATCCTCGTATCCAAAAGGAAGATATGCGGTAAAATTTAGACCATATGTCCATGCATCCTCAATATCTGGCTCAAAATCTGTATTAATTCTCCTTCCCGTAGAGAGAACCCCCAAATTATCTGCAATCAAATTTGGAGATCTAAATCCTCTACCTCCCAAAGCTCTAAATATTAATTCAGGAGTAAATGAGTATTTTAAATTAACCCTTGGAGCTACCAGCCAACCATGAATATCGTTATAATCTGCTCTAATTCCAGCAACTACAGTTATTTTTTCGTCTTGATTATAAGTATATTCTGCATAAGGGCCAATAGCCTTTTCTAATCTGCCAGGAGTGTGGTTGAAATAAGCTCCCAAATAGTAATCGGTAAAATACTCTTTATAATTATCTGTATGAGCATTTAATCCCAATGAAAATTTATGATTTTGATTCATCTCATTCTGATATATTAAATTCATATAAAGAGAATTTTGATACCCATTATAATCCTTTAACCCAAAATAGGACTCCATCTGGTGATATGCATAATCAAATACAGCTGCAATATTTTGACTGTTATCGGAATTCAAAGGGATCCCAACTTTCAAGTATCCATTAAATCCTCTATTCTCAATGTTAGAACCCCAAATAGATTCATCTCTAACATCTCCTTTTTCAAAATCTACCATCCCACCTACTCTACTATCAGACAACGCCTTAAACCCAAATCTTACCTGAACTCCATTATCGGCCATATATAGCCATCTGTTAGAGAGATTGAATTGTAGCGATTTAGGCTCATCTCTAAAACCATCATGATTAGAGTCATGGTTAGAGGGGTCAGTTGAAAAATGAGTTAGTAAAACTGTGCTCCACTTTCTATTTAATTGTAAAGAGCTAGCAATATTTGCTTCGCTTCTTAGCATATTACTTAAAAATAGATTTACAAAAAGAGGATTCTCTGCTGTTGGCTTTCTATGCTCTAAATTTATTTGGCCTGTAATGGCCTCTAGACCATTAATAACAGATGAAGGGCCTTTTGCAATCTGAATACTCTCCAACCATTGTCCAGGAACATATGACAATCCAAAAGGAGAGGAGATTCCTCTCATTATTGGTCTGTTCTCATCTAACATCTGCATATATATACCAGATAGTCCTAATAGCCTTATCTGTCTAGCTCCTGTTATTGCGTCTGAATACCCAACTGTAACACTGGCCGAATTCTCAAAACTCTCTGCTAGGTTACAACATGCCATCTTACACAATCCTGCTGCAGTAATAACTTCCGTTTTTATAGAAGATAATTTTGATATATAATTACCCTGCTGTCTAGTTATTACCCTTGCTGCTTGCAGCTCATTACCCTCTTTCAATACAAAATCTACTTGAGAAACTCCATTAGTAATAATCAACGTATCCTTAGTATGTCCAATAAATGTTGCAACTAAAGAGACTGTATCTGCACCTTTTCTATCAAAAGAGAATAGACCGTTCTGATCTGACTCCAATGCTATATGCCTCTCTATCCAATAGACAGTTGCGTAGGGCATTGCCTCCGTTTCTCCATTATACTTTTTTACTTTAACACTACCTTTCACAACCTGAGAGATGGCAGTATTACATAAAGAACCAAAAAATAGTAGAACAACTACTACTATTGCTTTTTTTAACATTATAATTTATGATTAATTTGTGACTAATATTAACGCTCTAATTATTAAAGCTATCTTAAACTCCTAAACTCAAAAATAAGTAATAAAGAGATAAGATCATAGCCTCCACACAGATAGAGATGAGTTAGAGAGAGTCCTAAATGGAGAGAATCCAACTAGATTATTAGGATTAAACCTAATTCCAGAAAAATTGTAAGCATCATTATGTGACTCTTGTGTATATAAGTTAGCAATTACAGATATACTCTTAAATATAGATAGTTTTGTAACTGATTCAGAATCTGTATTAAGATTAAAAATATCTGTCTTACAACAATCAGAGTTATGCATATGAGAGTGGTCATGATTATGAGATTGAGAATGCATTAAGTTTTCTGACATACTACCATCACAAGAACAAAGATGATGTGAGTGGATATCTGAACACTCCACTGAACTAGATAATAGAATTATATCTACACTATTGTCGTGTGAACATATATGAATTCCAAAACCCATTGTTGTCATCATATAGATCAACAAAACAGGCGCACAAACAAAACGTATAAGATAGCTTCTCATATGTTGCAAAGCTATAAAATAAGTTAAAAAAATCAAACCTAATCTTTAATATATTTTTGAGTAAAATATCTGAATGGCATCAACACTCTTTTAAAAATGGAGATATTTTCTGTAATGATATCGGCAGTACCATACATCTCCATATCTGAATCTATCTCATAATTATAGTTTGTAACTATGCTATTTGGTAATATAACATCTACAATATAACAATTTATGCCATCCACCAACACCGGCAATCTCGATTTATTAATTATAGTGGATTGCACATATCCATACTCCATATATGGATAGTTGTCTAGTTTTATATTTACTTTTTGACCTATCTTAACTTTGCCAGCTCCAGCCAATGGAACAAAAATACGACCCTTAAATTGCGCCAACCCATCTGGAATAACCGAAAAAACAACATCTCCTAAAGATACGTTTTGATTTACATCCCAATACTTAGAGAATGATAGAGTACCATCTATCGGTGCTATCAATAAATTAGCTTGACTCCACTCATTCATAGATGTAATCAACGCTTCATAGGAGTGATGAAGTGTGCTACTATATCTTTCTGATAACTCTATCATCTCTTTTTCTAAAGATAAAAGAGTTTGCCTAGCCTTAATTACGTCTAAACTCAATCTATTTAGTGACTCTAGAGACTTATCCTGTTCTTCTTTAACACTAAGATAGTTATTCAAACTCTTTTCATAATCTAAATTTGACAATACACCTCTAGAAAATAATAAGCTATCTCTCTTAAACTGATTTTTTACAATCATCACTCTCTTTTTAATACTCTCGCTCTCTCTATTAAGATTTTTAATCTGATCTTGTTTGATTACTATTTCAGACTCAACAGATGATATCATCTTTCCATAATAATCTTGCTCTTTAAACAGAGAATAATCTATTGAAGCCTTTATAAAATTTGAATAGTTCCCTTGCATATCACCTAAAATTAGTGATTTATCAATAGAACTTAATGAGTCTGCACCATACTGCGAGAATTGATTGCACATCTGTTGGAGCTGTAGATAGTCTTTGTAGTTTGCACTACTCTCTAAAACAGCAATCACATCACCACTTTTAATGAATGAGTTATCATTAAATAAAATACTCTCTATTCTACTATCCTTTTTAGACAGAATATGGGCAGGAATGTTTTCAGATATGATAGATATTCTACATGAAATTATCTCTGGATACTTAATGATATTGGATAAAAAGATAAATATTATGACGATTCCCAAAAAAAGTGACGACCCAGCTCTTACCATCCACGAAGGAGGAGTGTGCATAATATCGTCAAGGCTCTCTATAATATGTTCTTTTCTACCATCTTCTTTGGTCACATTAGACATACAGTTGATTTTTAACAAGTTGATAATAAAGTGAATGATTTGCTAACAGTTGATCGTGGCTACCTTGCTCCACAATAAAACCATCATTCAAAACTACAATATTATCTGCATTTTTTACAGTACTTAGCCTGTGAGCAACAACAATAACTGTTTTTCCTTTAAACTCTCTATCCAAACCCTCCATTATTTCTCTCTCATTTTTAGTATCTAATGAATTTGTTGCCTCGTCAAAAATTAAATATTGAGGATCCTTATATATTGCTCTTGCAATTAAAATTCTCTGCTTTTGCCCTTGACTCAAACCAACTCCATCTTGACCAATTTTAGTAGAGTACTTCATTGGTAATTGATAGATAAAATCTTTAATGCAGGCCACTTCACAAGCATGGTCCAGTCTATCCATATCTATACTATCATCTGCTGGAGCTATATTTCTGGCAATAGTATCAGAGAATATAAATCCATCTTGCATTACAACACCACACCCTTTTCTCCAATCACTCATACTATAGTTATCTAAATCTGACCCAGCATACATAATTCTACCTCTTGTTGGCTTATAAAAACCAAGCAATAGTTTAATTAAAGTACTCTTACCACTACCACTAACACCAACAATAGCAGTTACCTTACCTGGCGGTATAATCATTGTTATATCTTTTAAAACAAAGGGAGAACCCGCGCCTTCATATTTGAACGAAAGCTTTTCTAAAATGATAGACTTAGAATTTGGGATATCTGAAAGAGAATTATTTAAAGGGCTCTCCTCATTGTTTTTGCTATGTATCTCCGATAATCTTTCTAAACTGATTTTTGCATCCTGAGATGCTCTAATAAATGATATCACGCTTACAAGTGGTGCATTAAGCTGTCCAATAATATATTGTACAGATAGCATCATACCAATTGTCAAAGATCCATTTATTACGGCAGTAGCTGCCATTATTGTTATAATTATATTTTTTACCTGATTTATTAGAGTTGCGCCGGCCTCTTGATATTGACCTATAGCCAACCCCTTTAAACTTAACTTGAACAATCTGGCTTGAATATGTTCCCACTCCCATCTTCTTCTATCTTCACATGAGTTAAGTTTTATCTCTTGCATTCCAGTTATTAACTGGATAATTGTACTTTGGTTTGCAGCATTTTGAGTAAAAACTTTATTATCTAAATCTCTTCTATATTTTAGGAAAAACATTACCCAAAGAACATATAGTATAGAGAGTATAAAAAAGACTATAAATATTTTAATGCTATAATATATTAATACTATTGAGAATACTACAAAACTAAAAAGTGAAAAAATCACATTTAAAGAGACCCCAGTTAAAAAAGATTGAACTCTCTTATGATCTCCTATTCTTTGTAGTAGATCTCCAGTTAATTTAGAGTCAAAGAAACCTATTGGAAGCTTCATCAACTTGGACAAAAAGTCCGATATTAGAGATATATTCACACGAGCACCTATGTGTAAGAGTATCCAGCCTCGGATAAACTCTACCGATACACTACTGATTGTTAAAACAAGCTGTGCTATTAATACTAACCATATAAAGTTAATATCTCTTGTGCCTATACCAATATCAACAACACTTTGAGTAAGAAATGGGAAAGCAAGCTGCAATATACTACCCGCAAATAGACCTATAAATAGCTGAACTATTAGTCTTCTATGTGGGATTAGATATTTAATTAAAAACTTAAAGCTACTAAAATTATGTTTTTCATCTTGGGTCTGGTAAAACAACGGAGTGGGTTCAAGAAAAAGCGCAATTCCAAAGCCCTCTCCGTCAACAGCAGAACTAAACCAACATCTTTTAAACTCTAGTTCGTTAACCTTAACCATTCCAAGTGCAGGGTCTGCTATATGATATATATTACCCTTTTTACTCTTTTTTACTTGGTGCAATACAACAAAGTGGTTACCATTCCAGTGCAAAATAGCAGGAAGCCCTCCGTTGACTAACTCACACAATGTGAGCTTTGCCCCAATTGTTCTAAAACCGATCTTCTCCGCGGCTTTACTGATTCCTAGTAAATTTACCCCAACCTTACCCTTCTCACATAGCTCTCTAATACTCTCAAGGGAGTACTGTTTCCCATAGTAGGATGCAACCATTCTTAAAGCTGCGGGGCCGCAATCAGACGAATCAATTTGATGAAAAAACTTAAATTTACCCAATACTCAAAAAATATATCTAAATTAGTTACCTGGCTCTGTTTGCTCAACTTCGTCCTCGAATTCAATAGTTATCTCTAATTCTACTCCATTAGGATCGATTATAATAAGAGTTTTGTTTCTTGGGTTAGAACTACTACCTACTACAGATGTCATCTCTTGTTGTGTCAAAGTTTGAAAATTTGTTCTCATGGCCTGTATTTTTTAATATGTTTAACTATTACAATGCAAATAAATTGATAATAATTTGTAGATTTGCATATGAGAAACCTATGAAAAACCTATATTTCACCTATAATGCTAAACAGATCTCTATTTTTTTCGGTAGCTGCAGTGCTATTCTTATTGATACTCCAGGGTTTATGGCTCTATAGGATTATAGATAATGAGCAAAAAGAACTCAAATCCAAAGTTATTACCATAGTAGAAGAGAGTACAAAAAAAGAACTTGACTCTAGAATACAGTCATTAATGAAGAGAGGAGGAAAGTCTATAAATATATCACTAAAGCAATCCACTGTTAATAATACCAATTTCGATAGCATAAATAAAATAGATAGTAGGGATGTAAGTATTCATAAAACAAAGAAAAATGTATCCAATATTTCAATGGAGGAGGCGCTTCAAGAGATGATTAAAAAGGATTTTCCACCTCAAATTGACACTTTAAATAGGCTATTTGGCTCTCTACTTGAAGAAAAGGGAATATTTACAAACTATAAACTACAACTATTTATAAACGACACAGAGAATAGTGTGGAAGAGAGTAATTATAAAGCTATCCCCATAATTAAACCCTATTTTCAAACAGAGTATCCAATTACAATATCAAAAGATATAGTTGTAAGAGCAACAGTCTACTTTCCAATATCTATGATAAAGGGCGATCTTCTCTCCATTTTAGCCATCTCACTTGCTCTAACAATATTTATTCTTTTTATAATATTCACTCAAATACGAATGATTTATAAACAGGTAAGTATGGCCAAATTAAAAGAGAATGTAACTCACTTTTTCACCCATGAGTTACGGTCTCCTCTTCAGTCCTCTTTAACAAACCTAGAGGTTGCCGAGTTAATGGATGGTGATAGCTCCAAACTGTTTCTTCAAAAGAGCAAAGAGCAGCTATACTTCCTTAACAAGCTTATTGAAAACATATTAAGCCTTAATAAATTTGAGAAAAAACATACATTAATAAATAGAGAAAAGTTCAACATTATTGAAGCTATTGAACCTCATATAGAGAGATACAAGCTAAATACAGAAAAATCTATCTCTATTGATTATATCCCAAATCCAGAAATTGAGACAATAAATGCCGATAAACTTCACATATTTAACGCTATCGGCAATTTAGTAGATAATGCAGTAAAGTATTCTGGAGAGAGTGTTAAAATAGTTATATGCGTAGATACCTATAAATCACATATAAGAATATCTGTAAAAGATAATGGATTTGGTATCCCAAAAAATGAACAAAGTAAAATATTTGAAAAATTCTATAGAGTAAAACGTGCAGATCACTCAAAAACTGGTAGAGGTTTTGGTCTTGGACTTAACTATGTAAAATGGGTTGTTAAAGCTCATAATGGAGCAATACAGCTAGAGAGTGAACCAGGATTGGGAAGTAATTTTTCATTACTAATTAAAAACAGATAATATGGCGCATAAGGTATTAATAGCAGATGACGAGCAGAACTTTGGCTACGCAATGTGTGAGTTTTTAAAAATGAATGGCTACAATGCTATGATTGTAAACGATGGTAGAAGTGCTTTGGAGCAATACCAATCATTTTATCCAGACCTTATGTTGCTAGATGTAAATATGCCAGAGATAGATGGATTTGAACTTGCCAGAATTGTAAGAACTAAGGACAAAGAGATTCCAATTATTTTTATTACATCTTTAAGTGAAGACAAAGATGTTGTTAATGGATTTGAGTTGGGTTGTAATGACTATCTAAAAAAACCATTTGGGCTTAAAGAACTTTTAATTAGAGTAGAGAGGTGTCTAAAATTAACACTTAAAAGAGACCCTGTATTCACATTTGGGTATTTAAAATACGCACCAAAAGAGAGTGCGATATATACTCAGGAGGGAGAGATTATATCTCTATCGGCAAATGAGAATAAGCTATTAGATATTCTATGTCATAAATATGGTCACATTTGTCAATTAGAAGAGCTTTACGACTATATATGGGAGAATAGCATGATAGATGCCAAAAAGAGTTTAGAGGCCCTTGTTCTTAATTTAAGAAGAAAGATATCAGACACCTCCTTAATTGTTGAAAATATTAGAGGAATAGGTTATAGGCTCAACTCAAAATAGAGGCTATGCTCGCTTTTTCACTAAAAATATTGGAATAATAAAAATTATTCCCAATACTGACCATATTAATCCTCCAATCGTTCCCGCTGCAAATGCAAACCAAAACACCTCATTAGGGCCGTCTGTAAGAAATGGTATCAATCCCAATATGGTGGAGATTATGGTTAATAATATGGGTACTATTTTGATATTAAAAGATTTTAAATAATATTTCAACATCTCTTTTGTACTCATAATACTATTATTTGCTCTACTGACATATATATTGTACTGATTAATCAAATAGATGCCTGCATTTACAGATAGTCCGCTTAATAGAATCATTGCGGCAAATCCACCTTGATCAAACTTAAAATCAAATAAATAAAAAGTAAGGAATAAGCCAGTATAAGAGACAGGAATTAATAAAATAATTATAAAAGGCTGCCAAAATGATTCAAAAAGAGCAGAGCATACAAAATAGATTATTAATACTATTAGCAATATAATCAAATAGTAGTTAGAATTTTGCAAGTACCAACTATATGACTCTGTCTTAGCTTTAAATCCAATAGGCAAAATGTTATTATTTAAGTAATCAATCTCTCGTTTTACAACCCTATTAGCTAACTCATAAGCTCCTATAAAATTGAATGAGACTCTAAGCTCATATTGCTGGTCTCTTTTGATTATATCATTTCCACTCTTTCTAAACTCAATAGAGCCTATATCAGACAATTTAATAAGTTTATTCCCAACAACAATATACTCATTATTAAAATTCCAAATACTAAAATCAGATATTCCGACTGTACCTAGTTCAATTCTATATCTCTCCCCGTCTATATACTCCATGTTTCCTACGCTATACTTAGATAGTCTTGTAGATAATGTTTGAAATAGCTCTCTTAATGATATGTTGTATAGTGCTAGTCGCTCTTTATTAACCTCTATATAGTATTCATTTAAAACGGCTCTTTGAGAAGAGATAATAATATCTGCGACCCTAGGACTCTCTTCCAATTTATTCTCTAACCATTGAGCAAATTCATATAACTTATCGTAATTATATCCATTTAAAGTTATCGAATAGGACCTATAGTCTCCACTAGAAACTCTGTTACTAAAATAGTTGTCATCCAACCCCGCTACATTCCAGGTAGCACCCCCAAAATCAACAGCTGTAGAGATAACATTATTCTTAATCATTAATAGAGATGGGCAATTAGAGTACTCTTTTTTGAAAACAACACGAATTTGCCCACTCTTGTGACTACTTATATTAGTAAAAAAAGCATCGATCTGATCGTATTGCGCCAGATGATTTTCCATGAATTTAATGACAGAATTCATCTGCTCTACAGTACAGCCATCTGGCATTGAAGCACTGATATATAGCTCCTCTCTCTCAAAACTTCTTAACCATCCAGAACTACTCACCTTTTGTGAAAAAAGACGTAGAGAACCTCCAAAAACCACATCTACTTTGCTTCTTAACTTATTATTGTAGAAATCACTCCCTAGAGTAGAGTTATATATCTTTGACAATGCACCATCTCCATCTATCTTTTTAGGAAGCATAAAAACAGGTAATCCAAAAAATAGAATAATACACATAAGCAATAGATATCTATATTTCATGCCCATTGCTATGTACTTTTCATAATAACTGTTAAATTTTACAACTCTTAACACTCTTTTTACAGATAAACTTTGCTTAGCAAAAATCTCTATAGGATATCTATCGATTAAGGCTGGAACAAACAGAAGTGCCACTAATAAAGATATAAGCAGATTTATAATAATAACACTAGCAAAATCTCTAAGGATAACTTGTAACTCTTCTGGTAAAAAGACAAATACCGATAGAGAGCCTACTGTGGTTATTATTGCTGCGAATATTGCAATAAATGCCTTTCTATTTTTAAAATATGAATAATGAGAAATCATTATTATTGAGGTATCTATAATGATTCCAAGAGAGACCGTTATCCCTGCAAGAGAATAGACATGAAGCTCAATATCAAATAAATTATAAAATATAATAGCTACTAAAATATTGACTATAAGCGTAATAAATATCACTATAACATATCTTATACTTCTACTAACAATAAATACAAACAGCATTAAGATTGAGAGAGAAAATAAGACTCTGATATAGATCTTATTTAACTCTTTATTAATCTCCTGAGAAAGATCGCTAATTACAATAATATCAATATCGGAAGGAAATGATTGCGACAACTCGTCTACTCTATTTTTTATATTTGATATAACTTTGATATAGTTGCTCCCTTTTTCGGCAAAAAATGAAATATTTACAGTATTAAGCCCATTAATTCTACTATATCGCGATGGAGGATTATCAAATAGAGATATATTTGCAACATCTCCCACTCTAATGATTTTATCATTTACTGTTTTAATTGGAATATACTGCAAGCTATGGAAGTCAACCTGCCCTCTGATCTCAAAAGAGGTATTATTATATATCCCCATCTTAGGCTCTCCAATAATAGAGGATATAGAGGAGTATATCTCATATATTTCTAAATCAAAGTTTCTACAAATAAGCGGATCTACTTCAATAAGTATAACTTGCTCTCCAACTTCTGATATATCAATTTTATTCACTCCAGATATCACATCAAGCTCCTCAATAACATTCTCTTTCCCAAATTTATAAATAGAACTAAGAGGTCTCTCAGAAATAATACTATAAGATAGTATCTGCTTACTATCTTCTACTCTTGATTGAATATCATATCCTATAACTGGATAACTCACACCAGGTGGCAATGAGGTATATATTTGCCTTACAAGCATCATTAGTTCATATCTAACTCTCTGAATATCTGCCCCTCTCTTTAAATTAATTTTAATACTTCCTCTATCTTTACTAGAGACAGAGCTGATTGACTCCTTTCCTGAGATCGTAGAAAAAAGTCCCTCAAGCTTTGATGTCACCTCTTTTTCAATAACTCTTGCCGATGCCCCTCTCCAATTATAACTAACGGTCAAAGAACTACTTGCCGATGTTGGTAAATACTGTAATGAAAGTGAAGGAATAAAGAGTATCCCTATCAGTCCCATTACAATAAAAATTAGAGTGATAGAATAAGATGAGAGTCTCATTTCTTACTATTTTTATATATTCTATAATAGAGAAGAGGAATAAAAAGAAGACTAACTAATGTTCCCACAATCATCCCACCTATAAGAGAGATTGAGAGAGGATACTGCAAATCCGAACCCAAATCCCCCCGTATCAAAAAAGGAGATATCGCTAATATTGTGGTGATACTAGTCATTATTATGGGCTTAAATCTCCTAGAACCACCCTCTAGAATAGCTCTTAATAATGAATATCCCTCTCTCCTTAATCTATTGTATGTATCCACTTTAAGGATAGAGTCATTAATAATTATTCCACACATAACAACAACTCCAATCATAGACATAACATTGAGTGACGATCCAAAAATCCATAATAAGACCAAGGCCCCTGATATATCTATCCATATCTCTGAAAGAATAATGAAGGGCTGTAACATTGACTCAAATTGAGCTGCCAATATAAAAAACAGGAGTAATATAGAGATAACAAGTACCATAATTAACTCATAAAAAATCTCATTTGCATTAAAATATCCTCCGCTCATTCTAACCCCATAATCATTAGATTCTCTAAAAATTTGCTCAATTTTAGGTATATCTTTTTTTAGACATGAATGATTGGCAGTAATAAACATTGGATAGTAATTACCCTCCTGAGCAGAGTAAACAGACTTAAAGCTATTAACTCTATCGATACTTGCTAATAGTCCAATTGGAATATCTATATTATCTCTATTTTTAACTGTTACATCTTCTAACTTACTATAGTCTTTATCCTGAGACATTATAACTGGAATAGAATAGGTTCCATAATTAATAGAAAAAAGCTCTTTACTCTTTGTAATAATAGATAGCTCTTGGTGAACATCTGACAGATTTACTTTATGAACTGCCAACATTTCTGGCTTTACTGTAATATCAAGATTTTCTACTGTTGGAAGCGTATAATAGATATAGTTTGGATTTATATCATTTATCTTTTGAGATATAATAGCGATATCATCAACAGAGACATAGCTACCATCTTTTCTGTAAATAGCTAATTCTAAATCATATCTATTATCAGAAAAAATAACATTAAAAACATTTTGAGAAGATGAAATCTTAAATGATGCCAATGGAGAGATTGATAAAAGAGTAGACTCTATTGAGCTTTCTATATGTCTAATACTACTATTATCTTTTGCCTTTAGGTATATTAAAACTTCACTTTTTGATATAGATGGAGAGTGCGATAAAACAAACTGTTGATTAGAAATATAACTATTGTATTCTTCAATATAATCTTTGTATAAATTCATAAAAGAATCTACTCTAATTCTACTCTCTATTACAGATATAGGCTCATTCCAATCTATGGTCAAAAGAATATCATCGTGAGTTAAGTAAGGCAATTTAGATTTATTAATATAATTCATTAACAACAAAGAGGTTAATGCCAATAAACCTGCAATAAACCAAGTGATTCTTTGATGTCTAAATACCCAAATTAAACACCTTTCATATAAATTTTTAACTCTAGAATAATATCCCTTATTGGGCAAAGATCTCCACTCTCTATTTTTATAAAATTGATAGAAATATACTGGAATCACAACAATCGCAACAAAAAGAGAAGAAAACAAACCGATCGATACACCCATAGCTTGATCGTAAAAAAGTTCTCCAGATATCCCACTTAGAAAAATTAGAGGCAAAAAAACTGAGCATGTTGTCAAAACAGAACTCAACATTGGAGCAACCACTTCCATTGTCCCTTGGGATATAGCGCTAACAAGACCAGCCCCTCTCTCCCACTTCTGAATAATATTATCAATAACTATAATAGAATTATCAACCATCATTCCAACTCCAAGAATCAATCCAGAGAGAGATATTATATTTATAGAGATTCCAATAATATAAAATATAAGAAGAGAGACAATAAGAGAAAATGGAATTGAGATAATTACCAAAAATGGCGATCTTGTATCTCTCATAAAAACAAAAATAGTTAAAGAAGCCAGTAAAATCCCAATGAAAATATTATTCCTCAAGTTAGAAATTGAATAGCTTAATAACAGTGTCTGATCTCTATTAATATGAAAAGTCAAATCGCTATAATCACTTTCAAATTGGCTCATCAAACTTTCAACAGATTCTCTGAGATTATCCATTCTAGCATCAGATTGCTTAATCACAGCTAAATTTATCGATTTTATACCATTGAAAATCACTAAAGAGGCATTTGGGTCATCTCTCTCTTGAACACTTGCTAACTGTTTTATTTGAAAGATTACTCCATTAATATTAATATAAACATCTTCTAAATCCTTAACACTCTTTAGTTCTGAAAAAAAACTTATATCCCAAACATAATATCCGTCATTAATAGATAAATTTCCCAGAGATACATTATTACTATTTATAGCCTCTATCAAACTAGATTCAGAAATGCCCAAAGATTGTAATTTCTCTCTATCAGGCGTTATAATTATTTGTGGAATAATCAATCCTGTCACATCAACTAATGCAACCTCTGGTAGCTGCTCTATCCTTCTAACAATTACGTCTGAAACAAACTTACTTAAATCGGCAAAACCTTTGGATGTTGTATCACTAGGAGTTATATTTAAAAAGAAAGCAGGAATATCTGTAGCACTAGCTTTAATAACTTTTGGTCTATATACATTAGTGGGCAATCCCGATGATATTTGATCAATTTTATCATTTACATCTATTGCAATATAATCCAAATCTGCGCCATATTCCAATTCAAGAAGAATAGAGGCATAACCGTTTGAGGACTCTGCAGATACTTTCTTTAACTTATTTACTTGCTTAAACTTACTAATAATTGGAGAGACAACTATTTTATCAACCTCTTTAGAAGAATAACCAGGTGCATTAATCTGAATAGATATTCTTGGAATATCTAAGTCTGGCATTAAAGAAATTGGAATAAGCTTTATTGCAAAAATCCCTAGCACAACAATGGCAATAATTGTCATAGTTACTGCTATAGGTCTCTTTATTAACTTCTCTATCACTTTATTATTGTTTAATTATAACATTAGATCCATGAGCTAAGTTCATATTTCCACTTGTTATGATAATATCGCCCAAACTTAACTTAGCACTTCTCTCACTATTTGGCTCTATCATGTGATAATCAATATTTGAATCTAAAATATTTACATAAACCCACTCAGCTTTACTAGTTGATAGATTCAGAGTGAAAATTACATGCAAATTATCTCTCATTACAACTGCACTCTTTGGTACAGTTAGTCTATCGGCAAGACGATTCTTAACAATAACTCTTACATTCATTCCATCTACAAGAACTCCTGCACTATTCTTTACAGATGCCATACAAAGAATTTGACCCTTTTCATTTATTGATGGATTAATTTGCGTTAAAATTCCATCAAATCTTAAACTACTATTTGCAAATGGAACAACGGATATAGGTAGTCCCAATTTAACATCCTTGAGATCTGTCTCTAAAATAAAAAAATTGACCTCAAACTCTCTATCATCAATTATTGAACAAAAGTTTTGGGATGTAAACTCATGCTCTCTAGCTGACATGTTTGCAATCTTTCCAGAAAAAGGGGCTCTGAGATTATGATTACTAAGATTATCTTCGGCAATTTTCAAGTCATTTTTAACACTATTTAGCCCTGTTTTAATCTTTAAAACATCCAATAGCTCTTTTGGAACATTTGTAGTATCAGAACCATAGCCATAACCGATCAACTCATTGAAAAAATCTAGTTCAGCCTTGTTTAGACGCTCCCTTGCTTGCAACAATTTTATTCTAGACTCCCTATTACATAGTGATGCTATAACATCATTTTTTTGAACAAAATCACCGTTTTTTAAAAAAATATTCTCAATCTTACCAGATACTGCAAATGATATATCAACCTTATTTATAGCAGATAATTTACCATTTGTTAGAAGTTCTTTCTCAAAAAAACCTCGTTTAAGAGTCATTGTATCCACCACATTATTAAGCACTCTGTTTTCTAACATAAGAGAGCTATCATTAGAATCGCTAACCTCTCCCTTACAAGATAATGTGAGAACAATAAACAGTAGATAATATAAATTAGTTAATGCCTTCATGTATTATGTTTTATGTTGGGAATCAATAGTTAGTAATAGATTCTATGTTGTATCTTACATCTCTATTCTCGATAAAATTAAATAGAGATAGCCTCTGAATATTAAAATAATTAATCCAAAAATTAGCAATATCAGAAATCTCTCTTGCTTTGGCGCTATTCATTTCTGACTGAGCAGTATTTAACTCTATGACACTTAATGCTCCATTCCTAAATCTCTCATCAGCAATCCTATATCTTTGCTCCGAAATATTTCCAGCCTCTTTAGACAACTCAATCTGTCTATACAATTTATTAAACTGCAAAACTTTAATCAAGATATCTTGTTCATATTCCATTACTGTCTTTTCATTCTGTGTTTTTATAACCTCCTCTCTAGATTTGGCTAATTTAATCTTACCTTTACTTAATCCCCAATCTAAAATTGGCACTGATAGGCTCAAGCCTATTATCTCTTGATCCATTAAATTTGAATATGCCTCAGATAATGATTCTCCTTTTTGATTTAATCCAAATCGAGCAAAAATAGATGCTTGAACACCGTGAGAAGATTCCGCTCTCTTTACATCTGCTCTTGCAGAGAGCTCATTTAACTCTCTCTCTAACATAAATGAACTATTTTTAAAGGACTTTTCTACTACCTCATCAAAACTCAACATAACAAAAGGAATCTCTTTTGGAATCTCTAAATTTAGATGGACATCTCCTCTAAAACCTAAAAATGACGTCATCTTTAACATAGCCATATCATACAACAACTCTTTATCTCCAATCTCCAATTGAGAATTATGATATCTTAATCTTAATGACAACAAATCATTATTTGAGATAGTTCCTATTGCATACCTCTGTTCAGCTATATCCAACTGTTTCTTTGTTGAAATTAAATTATCGTTTGCAATATCCAAATCATTCTTTGCAGAAATAACATTAAAAAATAGATTCACTGCAACAATGCCAATACTCTCCATGGACTCAATATACTCCCTTTTAGCCTTTTCAAAATATTTAGGTTCTACTATTTTGTCCCATTTTAGTGTATTAAAACTATTAATAGGCTGCAAATAAGTTATATTAATTGGTTGAGAGTTATAAATTTTATTACTTATTGGGGAGAACTGATCTAGCCTATTTAGCTTTGTAAGAATAGAAAATTGACCTCCTGTTAACTCTATTTTTTGATTTACAGATAATTCCAAAGAGTTCTGTAAATTATGATTTTGAACATAATCGAACTCACCCGTCTGACTGTTTTGCAAAGCAACCAAAGACCTATTATATTGCCCCAATGATGCAGAAAGATTTAAAGATGGCAAATATTGCGCTCTGTAAGATCTATATTGCCAATAGTTTGCAAGAAGAGAGTGTCTAGCCATAACAGCTAGTTGAGACTGCTCTCTAGCTAACTCAATCACCTCATCCATAGACAAATTCAGCACTACTTTTTGACTATCCTGAGCTAAGGTTATTTTAACTAAGAAAAAAAAGCTAAATATAAAGGGAAGAAACTTCATAATAGATTGATTATATAGCTAGGATCAAAATAGGATTACTCTCCTCATCAATTTTATCTATAATGTTGGCTAACTCTTTATTTACTCCATTTTTTTCAGAGAACATAATTAAATCCAAAGCATTAATATAGGAGATATATTTACCATTTGAATAATATCTTGGCCAAAATGGTACCCCATTTTTAATATTATCTTTTAGCCCCAAATACTCTCTTATTGGCTGATTTAAAAACTGTAACTTACCACTTTTCTTATTAAATATGGCATAAGTAGTGGTTATCTTATTTACAGACTTTGTTCCATCTCTCTTAGTTGAGACTCTTTCAAATGGTTCTGGAGCCAACGACCTTAAATTAAAACTAAAGAAGATAGAACTTTTATTCTCTATAAACTGACCATTTAATGAAATATAGGTATTGTCTGAACCAATACTATTTTCTGTGTTGACTTTTTTATATTTTCCGTAATTTATAACATAATAATCATCCGATATAACTCCATCCACAATTTTACTTATTGTGTCCGACCCCAACTTTATATATGAAAGCACATTGCCAAATTGAGATATATAAAAACTCTTTATAGAGATATTTACAGAGGCTGTCTTTCCGCCTTTGGATTGAACTTCAATAGCCTCCTTATCAGAAAATCCATCAATCTCAACTACAGTGGTATCAGATAATGTATAACTCAACAACTTTCTGTGAAGTATGGGAGTAGAGGTAAGGTCAGACATATTAAATTGTATAGCCGATATAATAGCACTACTATCAGATATTCTAAAAAATCTGTCATAATTTAAAAATTGAGTAGAACTGCTATAAGGCTTAGATCTAGACAAAAAATTATTATTTAGATCATATTTAACTATATCTCCAGAGCTATCTAAAATAACCACCGATCTATCGTCTATATCTACATAGAAATCAGAAATATTACTATATTCTTGAGGACCATTACCCTTTCTGTTTAATCGACTGATATATCTTCCATCCTTACTAAAAGTCACAATAGATTCGCTGTTATCCATAACAAAAATGGTTGAATCCAAAATCTCAACCTTTCTTATTGTGCCGATTAAAGATTGTGATGTTGTCTCAAGAGGCACATAATCTATCCGATTAAAATGGCTGGAACACTCAACTATCTTAGAATTACTTATAGAGCCTTCTACATCAATAACATTGCTAATAACATCTTGAGAATGATTAGTACATGCAAATAATATAATACAGGGGATAATAAAATATAATTTTTTCATTATTTAAGTTTTAGGAATTAAGTTTAAGTACAGTAAGTATAAAGCAAATGTACAAAAAAAGATATTTAAGTAACAAATTAAAAACTATTTAAGTATATTTGTTTTATAAAAAATATCTTATCATGAAAAATTTCCTTAAAATAGTAGCTGGGACTTTTATTGGTTCATTATTAGCTATGACCATCGGAGTGTTTTTACTTATAGGAGTAATCTCTTCTATTGCATCATTTGCCGATAAATCGATTCCCAAAGTTCCAGACTCTGTAGTGCTTTCCCTAAATTTTAATAGACCTATTACAGATATGGCTTCAGATGATCCATTTTCTGGCATATCTCCGCTAGACATGAAGCCAAAAACCTCGCAAAATCTATATAACTTTATCAATACAATTGATAGAGCAGCTGAAGATCCTGCAGTAAAATTCATATATATGAATGTTACAAATTTAAGTGCAGGTATATCACATATAGAAGAGATTAGACAAGCTTTAACACGCTTTAGAGAGAGCGGCAAGGCTGTAATAGCATATGCCGATAATTTCTCTCAAACAGGCTATTATTTAGCTTCTGCAGCAGACAAAATCTATCTAAACCCAGGAGGAATGAGCTCATTAACAGGGCTTAGCATAAATTCTATTTTTTTCAAAGATCTATTAGATAGAATGGGTATTGAGGTTCAACTTATTCGTCATGGAAAATTTAAGGCTGCTGCTGAGCAGTTTATAAGCAATAAAATGAGTCCTGAAAACAGAGAACAACTTGAATCTTACATTAATGGTGTATGGAACTCATGGATGCAAGATATCTCAGCATCTAGAGAGATATCAGTTGAAGAGCTTAACAGACTGACAGACAACCTTCTTACTCCAACCGCACAAAGTGTATTAGATGCCAAACTTGTAGATGGATTGATGTATAAAGATGAGATGGTAAAACATTTAACCACTCTTTTTGGTGTAACAAAAGAGGAGGATCTCAAGATGATCTCTAGTTCGGATTACTCTAGAGCAAGAGTATCTCCTAATTTAAGAGAAAAAAACAAAATAGCCATTTTATATGCACAAGGAGATATTGTTATGGGCAGCTCAGATAAAAATATCGCCTCAGATAAGTTTATTGAGCATATATCAAAATTAAGAAAAGATAGTACAATAAAAGCGGTAGTTCTACGTGTTAACTCTCCTGGAGGTTCTGCTCAAAGTTCAGAGGTAATTGAAAGGGAACTAAGATTACTCATGGAGAACAAACCACTTATTGTTAGTATGGGGGATTACGCTGCATCCGGAGGATATTGGATATCTGCAAATGCAAATAAGATCTTAACAAACAAAGCAACCCTCACTGGGTCTATTGGAGTTTTTAGCATGGTTCCTAATTTTGGAAAAACTATGAAAAAGCACCTTTCTCTTAATAGCGAGACCGTTAAAACAAATAGACACTCAGACATTATGTCTGGTTATAGGCCTCTTAATAACACAGAAATCGCTTTTATTCAATCTGCAATCGAACAAATTTATACAGAATTTATAGAATTAGTTTCACAAGGTAGAAACATGACACCAGAAGAGGTTGATAATATTGCTCAAGGTAGAGTTTGGTCTGGAATTGACGCAACTCAAATTGGATTAGCCGATGAAATTGGAGGCATATATGAAGCCCTAAAATCTGCGGCATCTTTAGCCGAGATTGAATCATATAGAGTTGTTGAATACCCTGCTAAAAAGGATCCATTTGAAAAACTACTAGAGATATTCTCTCAAACCTCTGTAAATATTGAAAAGATGCAAGATCCTTTTGCATTAATTGATTATGCATACAGACAACTAAGAGAACAGAGTGGAGTAACACATTACGCTAGACTTCCATTCAATGTATCTCTAAACAAATAGTGCTTAATAATAAAATAAAAAAAGAGAGCAAATTGCTCTCTTTTTTTTATTTTATTCATTATAATTTAGATAGTAACTTCGATAATTAGGATATTTTTTGTAGATGAGGTTACTTTAAATTTTGAGTCTAACCTTTGACCAACAAGTGCTATAATCTCTCCATTACTCTCAATTACAAGCTGATGCTCTTTTGCTAACTTGCTCATTTTTATATCAATCAAATAGTCACTAACCTTTTTACTACCCTTCATCCCAAAAGGAGTAAAACGATCTCCATCTGTCCATCGTCTGATAACTAAAGGCCATTTAACTAAAGAACTGTCTACATAGATTCTACTCTCTTTAATTATATATAAATTACTATCAAATAGCCCAGGGAAACTCTTAGACTCTTCTTTATGGACTTGTCTCTTAAACAACAAATCTGACGGCTTCTCTTTAGATGTTAATTTTATAGTAAATATATCAATCTTATACTCTATAGATGAACAACTATTTTTGAGAAAATCAACTAGGTCTATCTTACAAACAGTTGGTAAATTAAATCCAACTCCTTTATTAATAATCAAAAAGAAGTCCCTATCTCTAATAAGAATAGAAGACTCAGAATGAAACTCCAAACCTGGATGAGCATCAATAGAGTTCCAAATATTATCACACTGAGATGAATTAAATCCAAATTCATCTAAAATCATATAGAGCCAATACTTTGATCCAACATCGGCTTTAAGCTTTTCTATAGATATTCTAAATGGATTACTCTCTAAAATCTCTTCTCTTTTCTTAACATATAAATCTTCTATAATAAGTTGAGCAGACTGGATAATCTCTATCTCTCTCTCCATTGTTCGTAAAAATGAAGGGTTAATCTGCTCAAATTCAGGAAAAACTCTATTTCTTATTCTATTTCTTGAGTAGTGACATTCAAAATTTGTTAAATCATCTCTAAATGCCACTCCATAATTTTTAACATATTCAACAATCTGCTCTCTTGTAAAAATAAGAAGTGGTCTTATTATGTTACCACTTTGCTTTCTTATTCCCCCCAATCCTTTCAGGCCAGTACCTCTAACTGCATTAATAAAAAAGGTTTCAATCGAGTCATTTAAATTATGAGCTATAGAAATATAAGAGTAACCGTATTTTTCTACTAATTGATTAAACCAACCATATCTAAGCTCTCTAGCTGCCATTTGAGTAGAGATACCACAACTTAATGAGTATTTTTTGGTATCAAATCTCTTTGAATAGAATGGGATATTATATTCAAAGCACCATTTTTCTACCAACTGCTGATCCATATCACTATCCTCACCCCTTAGAGCAAAATTTACTGTTGCCACCCCAAAATTTCTGTATCCACACTCATAAAATAAATGTAGCATACACATAGAATCAATCCCTCCGCTTACTGCCAAGAGAATGGACGGATTAGTTGATGATGCAATATGCGCATCCTCTCTTCCAATCAATCTTAATAACTCTATCTTAAATTTATCTAACATTTAAAAATTGGAAATTTTTATCATTTTTTAAAATTTCCGAAAGTATATGAAAAGCCTACAGAAACAATCTCTTTAAACTGAATACGAGGCGCTAGTTTATCATTTTTATCTGCAATCAATATTTTATCGTCATAGATCAAATTAGTTCTAACATTAACAGAGAAAAACTTACTAATCTTTGAATCTAGAAAGAAATCCCACAATATTTTTATATTCTTTGGATTATCTAAATAATCGGAAAATAGATTTAATGCAGAATTAATTGTTAAATTGTTGTTTATTTTATGCTTGTAATCGATTTTTAACTGAGCACCAAGCTCTGTTTTTAGTGCTCTATCCTCTTCATTACCATATCTTTTTCTTAAGCTTCTTTGCTCTACAAGAACCAAATTCGCGGTCAACAATGAAAAATTTATCGACAAAGGTTTTACAGGCTTATAGTCCATACCAACACCCAACGAGAAATAGGCTGGAGCAAAAGGCTTTGAGATCAAAACTGGATCTCTATTTGCAGGATATGAGTAACCATTGGTCATTTGAGTTCTAAAGTTAAATGTTGCAGCAGCAAAAACATTCTCAAAAGCCCTATATCCCAATTTACTATCAAAAATAAATTTATCATCACTTTTTCTATATCTATCCCCAAAGGAATTAATAAAACCATATCCTATCTGCAATCTATTTTCCCAAAACATATTATCTACAGGTGCATAATTTCTATAGATATTAACGTATGCATTTAGAGCTACATTATTATTACCCCCAGAAGCCCAATTTGTCAAGGAGAGTTGAGAAAAACCCAACTGTAAAAGAGTTCCCCTAGTCCAATAGTCTGGTTTTGGAGCAGGGGGTTCAAACGAAGGAACCTTAAGCTTAGATGCTACAATCAAACTAAGTTCATGACCTACACTCAACTCTCTAGAGGTTTTCTCTTGAGCATATAATGGATAACTCACAAAATAAGAGAGAAGAGTAAAAAGTATAATATAACTCCTCATATTACAATGTATTTAATAATTAATAAGATCTTGCAAATATAACTCTACCTTTTGATGGTTTTCCACTGTAAACACAAACACCTGGCTCTTGTTCAAAATCAGAATCCGTTGGTATACATCTAATGGTTGCCTTTGTCTCCTCCTTTATCTTTTGTTCAGTTTCTGACGATCCATCCCAATGACAAAGCAAAAATCCTCCTCGCTCAATTTTCTCTTTAAACTCATCATATGAATCAACTTTATGAGTGTTGTTAATTCTAAACTCTAAAGCCTTATTATATATATTTTGCTGAATATCATCTAATAATGATTGAATATAAGCATCAACACCATCCACAGATACGCTCTCCTTGGAAAGTGTATCCCTTCGAGCAATCTCAACACAATTATTAGCTAAATCTCTTGGACCAATTGCAACTCTAACAGGAACACCCTTTAACTCCCACTCTGCAAACTTAAATCCAGATCTAACATTATCTCTATCATCAATTTTCACTGTTAACCCCCTTGCTTCTAACATCTTCTTGATATTATCCATTCTATCGATTATAGACTGTTGCTCTTGTTCTGTTTTATATATTGGAACCATAACCACATGAATAGGAGCTAGTTTTGGAGGCAAAACCAATCCATTATTATCACTATGGGCCATTATAAGAGCACCCATTAATCTTGTAGAAACACCCCAAGAAGTTGCCCAAACATAATCCAACTTCCCCTCTTTATTTGCAAACTGCACATCAAATGCCTTAGCAAAATTTTGACCTAAAAAGTGAGATGTTCCAGCCTGCAAAGCTTTACCATCTTGCATCATCGCTTCTATGCATAGTGTATCCAAAGCTCCTGCAAATCTCTCACTCTCTGTTTTTTTGCCTACAACTACTGGGATCGCTAAAAACTCTCTTGCAAATTTTGCATATACATTAACCATTTTTTCGGTCTCTTCGATAGCCTCCTCCATTGTAGCATGCGCTGTATGGCCCTCTTGCCATAAAAACTCTGCTGTTCTTAAAAATAGACGAGTTCTCATTTCCCATCTAACTACATTAGCCCATTGATTTACAAGAATAGGCAAATCTCTATAAGATTTAATCCAGTTTTTGTATGTATTCCAAATTATTGTCTCAGAAGTAGGTCTAACTATTAACTCCTCCTCTAGTTTTGCATCTGGATCTACAACAACACCAGGTCCATCTGGATTAGTCATCAATCTGTGATGTGTAACAACTGCGCACTCCTTAGCAAATCCCTCTACATGTTCAGCCTCTTTACTCAAAAAAGATTTAGGAATAAAGAGCGGAAAATAGGCATTAACATGACCTGTATCTTTAAACATTTTATCTAACTGAGCTTGCATTTTCTCCCAAATAGCATATCCATAGGGCTTTATAACCATACATCCTCTAACAGCAGAATTCTCTGCCAAATCTGCCTTTGTTACTAGGTTATTGTACCATAACGAATAATTCTCTTCTCTATTTACAATCTCTTTTGCCATAGCTATTTATATATACATTTATAATATTACACATTTACAGAATTTAGTTATATATTTATTGCAAATGGTATGATTTTTGACTATATTTGCAATAAGAGGACAAAAGTACAAAAAAAATAAACAAGGAGGTTATTATGAAAACGAGATTATCTATACTTTCGCTAATTGCGGGGATATTACTCATCTCTTCTTGTGCGACAACAACCAAATATGCATCATCTAATGCATTTGAAGATGCTGTTTACCAAAGGCCACAATCTGGCAACTATCTGGTAGTTAATACACAACAAGATTCAGATGCTAATCGTTTAAGAAGCAGAACAAAAGAGTCTAATGCAGTTTTTATTAATGGAAAACTAGTAGAACCGGTTTACGCCAATGAGAAGGGAGAGGTTAATATTAACTTAGAACAAGAGAAGACATATATTATTCTTCAAGAAGGTGAGTCGTTTGAGGATAGATTAACTATGTTCGACACTCCTAATTATAATATTAATATCACATTCTCTACGTGGGATTTTTACAATCCATGGTATTGGGATATGTATTACATACCTAGGCCTGGATATAGATTTGGAGGAAGTTTATACTATCACCCTTGGTACAACCCTTGGTTTAGACCATGGTACTCACCTGTCTATTCATATTGGGGATTCTATAATAATCCTTGGTATTGGGGCTGGAACAGGCACTTCTACTGGGGATGGGAGAGGGATCACTATATGGGATGGCACGGAGGTTATCATTGGTGGCCAAGACATCCTCATACATCGCACAGAGACAGATATTATGGAATAAGAGAGAACCCAAGAAGAAATAATAATACATATTATCGAAATCAAGGAGTTCAGTCTGGTGGAAGTTATAGAAGAGATGGAAGAGTAGAACAAGTTAGAGGAGGTAGAGATAATGTTCAATCGAATGCCCCTAACACACAGAGTCTATATAGAAGAGACAGTCGCAGAGACGACAATCAAGTTAGAACATCTTATCAAACTCAAAGAAATATTGAGAGAACATCTGGAGAATCCTTAGATCGCAGAGGTTCTGGTGGCTCTTCTACAGTTAGAAGAGAGAGCGGAACAACAGCAAGAAGCTCAAATGAACAAGTTCGTACTAATAGGAACTCTTCTAGTAACAATGAGGTTAGAACAACTCGTAACAGTGGCAACAACTCTTCTTATAGGCCTTCATCTACATCGGCAACAAGAAGGTCCAATGTTGAGTCAAGCAGAACTAATCAAAGCTCTACTACTCAAAGAAGCTCTGGAAATACATCGACTCAAAGTAGAAGCAGTTTCTCAAGAAGTAATACTGAGAGTTCTTCTGCAACTAGAAGCACATCAACATCATCCTCTACAAGTAGATCAACTTCATCGTCGTCGACATCGTCATCATCATCAAGTACGGGAAGTTCATCAGGTAGTAGTAGTGGATACAGAAGATAGTAATAAATAGCCTCTAATATTGTAATATGAAAACTAAATTAACAATTTGTTTTGCAATCATAATGAGCTTCTCAGCCTCCTTGTATTCTCAAGGAGCAGCAGAAGCTCTTCTTTTCTCACAGTATAGGTACGAAGGCACAGCTCGTTCTATGGCAATGGGAAATGCCTTTACCTCGCTTGGAGGTGATTCATACTCTATAAGTATAAATCCTGCAGCTTCGGCAGTATACAGATACTCAGAATTTACAATTACCCCATCACTAAATAGAGAGAGCGGATCAACTAATTACTTAGGAGATAATTACTCAGAAAAGTGGAGTAGATTTGGAATATCTAATATAGCTTTTGTTGCCAACTTTAAACCTAGAAATACTGCTAACTCTGTTAAAAGCTACTCTTTTAGTGTTGCTGTAAACAAACTCAATAACTTTACTTCTAGATATTACTCTTCTGGTATAAACACTAACTCTAGTTGGCTTGGGAGCTTAGCAGAGTCTTTAGAAGGAATACACAATTCTAATTTAGATATTACAAACGATTGGAATCCATTTTTTGATTTTCCGGGTGCTTCATGGAGAGGGATTTTAGCATGGAACTCAAATCTACTAGATCCTCTTCCAGACTCTAACATAGATTACATGGGAGCAACCGAGAATATAAATGGCAATAGGATTGCTCTAGCTGGCCCAATAAGGCAGAACTTTTATAGAGAGAGAAAAGGTAATTTATCTGAGATAATCTTCAATATGGGAGCAAATCTATCTGACAAACTATTTGTTGGTGCAAATTTAGGCATCCAATCTCTCTACTATTCAGATTTTCAAAGATATTCAGAAGAGGGGATAAACCTATCCCAATTTGACTCTAAATTTCAAAGATTTGACCATATATATAGACAAACATCCAATGGAGTTGGCATAAATATAAAACTTGGTTTTATTGCACTTCCTACAGACGATCTCAGAATTGGAGGTAGCATATCTACTCCAACATGGTTATATATTACCGATGAATGGGACGAAGGAATAGACGCTAGATATTCTGATGGTTATAAAAGAAATATACTATCTCCTCTTGGTCAGTATGACTATAGAATTAATTCGCCTTTCAGATGGAATCTAGGAGCGTCATATATATTTGGGAAAATTGGTCTTATAAGCATAGATTACGAAGGAGTAGACTATTCAGGAGCAAAAATAATGACTGACTCAGGAGATAGACATCCATTTAGAGATGAAAATAATTATATTTCTAATAACTATAAAGCAGTCGGGAATATTAGAATTGGTGGCGAAATTAGAGTCAATCCAACATTAGCATTAAGAGGTGGATATAGTTATTACCAAAATCCAGAAAAAAATATTGGATATAATACAGAATATGTTTCTGGTGGAATTGGCCTTTCTAACAATAGAGGAGGATTTATTGATATTGCATATCAACAAAGGTTAAATAATACAGAAAATTACACATTGTATTCAGACTACACTAATGCTGTTGCGCCTATCGGTTCTCTAGAGAAAACTGGATGGAAACTATTAGTTACTCTTGGATATAGATTCTAAATAATTGTAAGCCATAGGACCTTCATTAAATAGAAGGTCTATTATAGATAGTCCAGAAACAAAACCAAATTTATGATCAAATACCTGATGGTATTTGATCATATCTTTTTTATAATAGACACTTGGTTTCTTAGGATTAAACTCCGATCTCAAATCTACATATGATGGCGAAACATTATCTATATAAGATGAACTATACTCAATCTGAGTTCCTAAATTAAGTAGATCAATTATCTCTTTTAGCAATTCTGTATTAAAATCAAATAAAAAGTTGTAACATCTTGAATAAAGAGATTCTAAATAGATATCATAATAGTCAAAAAATGGTGAAGATTTATATGCCGAAAAAATAGCTCTCCAATGTTTTAATTGCCATTGAGAGCTATTATCTATTCTAATATCTTTGATATATTTACTACTTGAACGAACTATAGGAATAATTAAGGGTAAGAGACCGTTTGCAGTCAAAATATGACATCTATTCCTATAAGTCTGCTTTTGATAATTCTCACAACACTCTATTAAAAGTGTTTGTGAATTAATAAAAGATGCAAAATACTCTATTGGAGGAGAGTACGCTGTACTTAAAATTGGGACTCTATTATCAAAATTACTACTCATCTATCGGTCCTGAACCTGCTCTGATAATCCCTCTAGTAGTTGATTTTATGAAATCAACTATCATTACTTTTTCAGGGGTATTTTCAAAAGTCTCATCTACTTTTTGGCATGCATCAGAGGTATTAAGACCACTAGAGTAGAATACCTTATAAATCTCCCTTATCTCATCTATCTTATCTATACCAAAACCTCTTCTTCTAAGACCAATAACATTTACTCCACCAAAAACTAATGGGCGCTTTCCTGCCACTACAAATGGAGGAACATCTTTTCCGATCATAGAACCACCAGAAAGCATTGAGTGAGCACCGATTCTAGTAAATTGATGTGCGGCTGAATGCCCTCCAATAATGGAATACTCCTCTATATCACAAACGCCTGCAATACCCACATAACTTACCATAACAACGTTATCGGCAATATTACAGTCATGAGCAATATGAGAATAGGACATAATCATACAATTCTTACCAACCTTAGTAGTCCCTCTTCCACTCTTTAAAGTTCCTCTATTAATTGTAACATACTCTCTAATAATAGTATTATCCCCAATCTCAACATAAGTAGTTTCACCTCCAAACTTATAATCTTGAGGCTCTCCACCAATTATAGCTCCTGGATAAATCTTACAATTTGAGCCAATTTTAACATTATCTAAAATTGTTGCATGGGGTCCAATCCAACAATTATCACCTATCTCCACATTTGCAGAAATATAAGCAAAGGGCTCTACAACAACATTTGCACCAAGTTTAGCTTGTGGATGAATATAATATTGAGACATATATTTTATTTGTTCTTAATTACTTGTGCAACCATATCTGCTTCGCATGCTAGTGTATTACCAACATAAACTTCTCCCCTCATACATACTATAGATCTCCTCAATGGAGCTGTTAATCTCATTTTTATAACAATAACATCTCCAGGAACAACTTTCCTCTTAAACTTTGCATTATCTATCTTTGCAAAGTATGTAGAGTATTTTTCTGGCTCATCTAAATCTGACAAGACTAAAATACCTCCAACTTGAGCCATCGACTCAATTATTAAAACGCCTGGCATAACGGGTTCTTCTGGAAAATGACCAATAAAGTACCCCTCATTTACACCAATGGTCTTAATACCTACTACCTCTTCTTTTGACATAGATACAATCCTATCTACCATCAAAAAAGGTGGTCTATGTGGTAACAATTTCTTTATGCCATTAATATCTACAACAGGTTCTAAATTTGGATCATACTGAGGAATATTAGCTAATTGTGTTTTTTCGTTTGCCATGATATAATTTTTTTTGCTATTTCTACATTTATTTTGTGACCAGGCTTATAAGCCTCAACTTTTGCATTTATTCTATATCCAGATAGATAAAGATCTCCTAATAAGTCCAACAGTTTGTGTCTTGCACACTCGTTTGGATAATTTAAACCTTCTGCATTTAGATATCCAATCTGAATATTTTCATTACTTCTCTTTCCAAAAAGGGTGTTTAACTTTTCTTGATACTCCTTAGAAATCTCTCGCTCAACAATGACAATTGCATTATCTAAATCACCGCCCTTAATTAGGTTATTATTAATCAACGGTTCTAGATCATGAAGAAAGACAAAGGTTCTGGCTTTTGCAATATCATTAAAATAATCAGTCGTATTATCAAAGGATGCACTCTGTTCACCTAATACTATAGAATTAAAGTCTACTTTGATATCTACAGAGAAATCAGGTGCTGGTATAACTCTGATTTTTGATCCAGAGTTTCCATCTTCAACTACTAATTCGGAATCTATTGAGAGCACATTAGCCAAAGCATCTTGCTCTATAATAGAATCTCTATTTAACTTCTGATAAAAAGGATAGGAACTTCCATCCATAATTGGAACTTCAGGCCCATCTATTTCTATTAAAACATTATCTATTTCCAAAGCAAAAAACAGAGACATTAGGTGCTCAATTGTGGATACCGATGCTACGCCATCAGAGATAACTGTCCCTCTTTGAGTAGAGACCACATTTGTGGCTAAAGCCTTAATCTCTGGCATAGAGTCTAAATCCACCCTTTTAAATACAATTCCTGTGTTTACATCAGAAGGCAACAATGACATAGTTATCTCTTTGCCAGTATGAAGCCCCCTACCCTTAAACTCAACTCTTTCTCTAAGACTCTTTTGCTTTATAAACATTACATTTAAATTAAATCAAACTACAAAGTTATAAAAATTAGTTATTTTTTATGCAAATTTCTAAATATCGCATAAGCTTTAAGATAATCTTTAGCAAGCATTGCTGGACTACCTAAATAAGAGAGACCCTCCTTCTTAATTGTTGACATAATCCCTGCTTGAGCTCCAATTTTAGTTCCATCAGCAATTGAAATATGCCCAGAAATTCCAACTTGACCACCTATCATACAATTTTTACCAATCTTTACAGAGCCAGATACACCACATTGTGCTGCCATAACGCTATTCTCTCCAATTTCTACATTATGAGCAATTTGAACTAAGTTATCTATCTTAACACCTTTACGTATAATTGTAGAGCCAATTGATGCTCTATCAATTGTGGAGTTAGCCCCAATCTCACAAAAGTCCTCTATAACAACATTTCCAGTTTGAGGTATCTTCTTATATGATCCGTCCTCCATTGGAACAAATCCAAAACCATCTGCGCCAATGACAACATTAGAGTGTATAATACAACTCTTACCTATCACACATCCTTTATAGATCTTTACTCCAGAATACAAAATAGTATTATCGGCAATTACAACATCATCACCTACATAGCAATTTGGATATATCTGAACTCCATCTCCAATTTTTGCACCTCTTTCTATAGTAACTCCATTTCCAATATAACAGCCTTTACCAATCTTTGATCTCCAAGATATCTTTGAAAAAAAAGACCTACCCTTTTTTCTGCTCTTTTTGAGATTTGTAAAAAGCTCCAGTAGAGAAGCTATAGCCTGATATGCATCATCTACCTTAATAACTGTTGTATTCAACTCTCTTTTAGGGACAAAACTCTTATTCAATATTACTACTGAGGCCTTTGATTTATATAGATACTCTTCATATTTTAAATTTCCCAGAAAAACAATGTTACCAGGTTTTCCACTCTCTATTCTTGCCGGAGCGCTCACTTTTATATCAGGATCACCAACAAGCTCTCCATTCAAATGATCTGCGATATATTTTGCTGTTAATTCCATAAATTGCTATTTTAAATTTGCTGTACAAAGAAAATATTTTTTTGTAATATTAGAAAAAGCCTTTGGCGACAACATATCTGACAAAAGATATATATCAGATACATTTCCTTGCTTATCCAATATCTTAATCTCTCCACTATTTGAATCATATCCTCTATTTGAAATCTCCCCCATCTCAATAAAATAATTTAGATCAGATTTCCCGATAACAGCATCAATATTCCTATTGTTATTTAACTTCGTAAGCATCTCATATTTTTGTTGTTCATAAAAAAACATTGAAATTGGATCGGAATATATTGTTAATTTAGGGAGATTCCTCTCCACTAACATTTTACAAAGAGAGGATAGTGTATAATCAGAAGAGTATTGCCACTGCTTTATACTATACATAATGTCTGAATCATCCAAAGATGAAAACTTATCTAATACATCAAGACATTCAAAATGAGAGGCATTACATCTATTAATCATAAAAAACGAAAGACTGCTACTCATCTTAATGGAGCTACCAGAAAAAATAAGTTCTCTTACTCTTCTAAAAATAGATACGATTAATCTCTCGGCAGATAAAACTGTTTTATGTAGATATACTTGCCAATACATTAATCTTCTTGATATTAAAAACTTTTCTACTGAGTATATTCCTTTCTGTTCAACAACAAGATTATTATCTACTACATTTAGCATTTTGATTATTCGTTCGCTTCCTATCATACCCTCTGCCACACCAGAAAAAAAACTATCCCTGCGCAGATAATCAAGCCTATCTACATCCAATTGACTAGATACTAATTGATGTAGAAAATGGCGAGAGTATCTATCATTAAATATATCAATAGCTAAAGATAGAGCTCCTTCAAACTCTCTATTTAGGGCATGCATTATTGAAAGAGATATCTCCTCGTGAGAGACACCCTCTACAATGACACCTTCTAATGCATGACTATATGGCGCGTGTCCTACATCATGTAATAATATAGCACATAATGCAGCCTCCTCTTCCTCACTATCAATAGGCACTCCTTTATATCTAAGAACATTTATCGCCTCTTTCATAAGGTGCATCGATCCAAGTGCGTGAATAAGCCTTGAGTGCATAGCTCCAGGATAAACCAAGCTAGTCAATCCTAGCTGTTTAATCTCTCTAAGTCTTTGGAAAAACCTATGAGAAATAATATTCATTATTAAGCCACCTGGAATGTTAATAAATCCATGAACTGGATCATTAATAATTTTATACGATTTAACACTCATTTTTCTGAATATAAAAAAATATTACTATATTTGCCGCTGGAAAGGATTATCGGGATAAGGGGACAAGTGATGTCCCCTTATTTCTTAAATTTATTTAATCAATGCTGAACAAAGATAATATATCAAATCTTATTGACAACTACATTAATGAGAATAATCTCTTTATTGTAGAGATAACAATTAGTGCCGACAATGATATTGAGATAATTATAGATTCATTTAATACTGTCACATTAGATAACTGCACCAAAATTAGCAGAATTATAGATCAAAATGTAGATAGGGAGATGTTTGATTACTCACTTACAGTATCTTCATCTGGTTTAGATATGCCTTTAAAAATTTTAAAGCAATATCAAAAATATATAGACAAAGAGGTATCTATTGTTTTTAAAACAGGTAAAAAAATTGTGGCTAAACTCCTATCAGCATCCGAAGAGAGGATTGAGATAGAGTACACTTCAAAAGTAAAAATAGAAGGGCAGAAAAAATCTCAACCAATAACGGTAAAAGAGTCTTTTCTCCTTAATGAAATAAAAAGCACAAAACCATTTATTAATTTTAAATAAAATTTCCTGTATGGAAGGGTTAAATTTAATTA
>LUYZ01000094.1 GCA_001603425.1 Bacteroidales bacterium Bact_08 | reverse complement strand
AAGAAAATAGGTGCCTCTGAAAAAACTTCGTTGCAGCAGGAGAGAGTGAAGCTGGACAAAACAAAATAGCAAGGGACTGGAAACCAAACAGAAGGCACAAACAGCGGCAGAGTGAGAGGGTAAAGCGCAGAGAGACAGGGCAAAGCAGCTGGGCAAAAGGATAGGAAAGAAAAAGGATAAGATCCGTTAAGATCTTATCCATTTTGAAAAGGTTACAGTACAGCTGCTAGAGTTAAAGTTCAGTACAGTGCTAGAGTTAAAGTTCAGTACAGCTGCTAGAGTTCTGGGTTTGCTTCTCTTGCCGATTTTGGGAACTGCAGCGTATATCTTGGATCGTTTTTACTAAGCGTATAAGATTCGCCTTTTACCATTTTGGTAATCTGAGGCTGAGTAGTTCTTCTTAAATCGTACCACTGGTGCCCCTCAAGTGCCAACTCTCGCTCACGCTCCTCCAAAATAAACTCAATAAGACTTGCACCAGAAAGAGAGTTTAATTTCTCCAAAACAGCAGAATATCCAGCACTTGTATAACGATTAATCATAAGAGTCTTGAGATACTCCTTGGCCTGATCATCTCTACCAAGCTGAGCTAATGCCTCAGAAATATTCAGATATACCTCAGCCCTTCTAAACGACACTCTTTCATTAGTAGAACCAAGCTTATCACTAATCAAATATCCAAACCAAGACTCTGCAAAATACTTAGAAGGTCTAAGATCGGCACTTGAATAAGACGACTGAAGAGAATAAGATATTGCAGCATAATCTCTTAGCTCTATACTAGATATATACTCCAAAGACATAATGGCCTCCTTTGAAAGATAATGAGTAACCTGTCTATAAGAAGCATCGTTCATATCCTCTAATTCACTACCAAGCTCTAAAGCCCTTAAAGCGCTCTGTGCCGATTTTTCCCACTCTCCCATATATAGATATACTCTTGACTGCATAGCATATAGAGCCTCAAGAGAAAACTTGAACCTATCCATGCCAGAGACTTTCTCTACATCCATATGCACAAGAGCACTCTCCATATCGCTAATAATCTGAAAATATACAGACTCTAAACTCTGCTTTGGGAAAACCTGCTCAACATCTATTTTGGTTGTAACAGGTACACCCATCGAACTAGCAGCAGTAGAGTTTCCATAAGGAACAGCATACATATTTGCAAGTTCAAAATAACAGTAAGCCCTCAAAGCAAACGCCTCACCAATTATTTGACTAATACTCTCAACCCCATCCTGAGTAGCCTTTGGCCCATTTGTTATAATCTCATTTGTAAGAAATATTACTCTATAAAAACTCATGTATGGATACTCCTGAGTTTTATCATAATCTGGGTTTGAATCATTCCAAGTATAAATATCCTTAAACATATCAAAACCATCCAGCCCCATTCCAAAAGGATCATCCTGTGGATCATAATGAGTCCCTCTCATATTTAACAATACCTTATGCCTAGGGAAAGAGGAGTAGGCCGAATTTAACAACGCTCTATATTCTGTACTCTTTGTTGGAATTACTTGACCAACTGGCGTAATATCTAAATAATTACATGAATTTAATAAAACTGCCAACAGCAAAGAGAGCAAAGCTGACTTGAGCATATTTATTTTATTTAAAAATTTATTTTTCATAATTAATATCAATCTGTTAAAAAACTACATTTACTCCAAAAGAGACAGTCCTTGGAATTGGCTGACCATAAATGTTTCCATAATTCTCAGGATCGAAATACCCCTTATAGCTACTACCAAAAACAAACGGATTTCTAGCCTCTACTGTAAATCTAATTGATGATAAGTTTTTAGATTTCAACATACTACTATCTAAAGTATAACCCAATCTGATGCTATTTACCCTCACATAACTAATCTTCTTTATCCAAATATCATAATAATCATACGAACGAGAAGGGTCATAGCTATCAATCCACTGATAAGCCATATCCAAATGGTTTTCGCTCATTCCTCTCTTTAAAATTCTTGGATAAACCCCTTCAACATTCTGTAAACTCCAAACATCATCCATGTTAGTAGAGTAATTGATACCCGGATCTACTCTAGTTGGGTTATAAAAAGGAGTAGCTCTTACTGTCCTATTAATAAAGAAGTTTGCCGATATAGAAAAATCTATATTTTTATAGATAAACCTATTTATAAAACCACCAGACAAACCAGGATCGGCATCACCCATATACTTAAATAGAGAACGGAACTCCTTTACACTATGTGCAGAATAAACATCACCCCACACACCACTCTGCAAATTATAGAAATCAGTAAATGAGACAATCTCTCCATCTCTATTTTTAAACTGCATAACACCATTCCCATCCAATCCAGCAGTCTCAATACCAAATACAGCATTCACAGGATAACCCTCTAAAGAAGGCATAAAACTATTATCTGGGGTATTAATCTTCTCAACCTTACTTATGTTTTTAGAGATATTAAAATCAGTAAACCATCTAAAATCACCCTTATCAATATTTAAAGTAGAAAGAGAGAACTCCCAACCTTTATTAGAAACCTCGGCCCAATTTAAATTCACAAAATTAAAACCATTTTCGTGCGCAATAGCCTTTGAGTTTATCAAGTCGTTACTATATCTATAATAAGCATCAAAACTCAAATTAATTCTTCCATTAAATAGGCCCAAATCTACACCACCATTGGTTGTAGTAGTCTTTTCCCATCTTAAATATTGATTTGGAGGAGATAAAACAGTAATAATAGGTAAATTCTGATCTGTAAAGAAACCAGTAGTTGTCCATGAACCCTTAACATACGGAGAGGTCTCCTTGTCTATATTTCCCTGTAAACCATAAGAGGCTCTAACTCTAAGATTACTCAGCCAAGGGATATCTTTCAAAAAATCCTCTCTATTTGCATTCCAAGCACCAGATATAGACCACAATGGCAAATATTTATACTTTGGATCTACACCAAAAAGATTTGAGCCATCAAAACGCAAACTACCAAAAACAGTATACTTCTGATCTAAAGTATAGGAAGCCGTAGAAAAATAAGACAAAAATGCATTCTCAATAAATCTCTTTGAATACTGTCTTAGATTTGCCGAATGAATGCCACTATAGCCCTCAGGAAAAACGACAGGCTTAGTTGTCATAGAGTTGGGATCGAACCCAAAACCTTTTGTATGTATCTCAGTAAAATCATTACTCCTCATCTCCATACCCATCATAAAATCTATATCGTGTCTATTAGATATAGTCTTATTATAAAACAGTTGATTCCTCCAATTATACTGAAAAAAGCGATCATTCCAATTTTGAATAATACCCCCCTCTGGTAAAACAGACTTTCCTCTATAACGCACAGACTCTCTGTACTGTCTTGTATAAAAGGTCTCTGCATCGGCATACCTCTCTGTGGAGTTGTTCTCTACCTGCAAACCTAACTGAGAAGACAATCTAATTGAGTTAGATAACTTATAACTCAACTCAAAATTAGATTTAAGAGACTGTGACTTTAGTGAATATGTGGTATTTGCCTTCTCCTGAAGATAGTTAAACGCTATTGGTAAATCACTAGAGTTCATCAGATCTGGATCGTATATAAAACCTCCTTTTGAATCTAGGGCATTAAGGTATGGATTAACCCTCCTGCTATAATTCTGAGGATTGGTAAACACACCATTAACTAAATATGACTCTCTCTCATTTTGATTAGCAAAAATACCCACATTCAATTTTAACTTTGATGTAATATTAAAATCTGTATTCATTGTAATATTATATCTATCAAACGATGTTTTGCGAGTTGTACCCTGCTCACTATAGTAACCAGTGCTCACATAGTAATTTGCAACATCCCCACCACCAGACACACTCACGCTATACTGTTGGTTAAGTGTAGGCCGATAGATCTCTTTAAACCAATCTGTCCCCTGCTCTCTCAATGAGTTTATCTGCTGCTGAACCTCTGGTGACAAATTAGTAAAACCACCACTAATAAGAGCATCTAACTCACCATTTCTATTTAATATTCTTGACACCTCTCCATTTTGCGATCTATAACCATGATCCGAATTCTGAGCTAAACCCAACTCAAAATCTACCTTTTGAGTTGCATTCATAAGATTTAATCTGCTAAAATTTGGAGCCGAGGTGTAAAACATATCGGCATTAAAATTAACTCTCATCCTCCCCGACTTACCTCTCTTTGTTGTAATAACAATAACACCATTTGCAGCTCTAGCACCGTATATTGCAGTAGCAGCAGCATCTTTTAGAATAGTTATATCCTCTATATCAGATGGATTTATACCAGCAATAGAGACATTTGTCAAATTATCTATATTATCACTTGCATTAAAATCTTTTGGTATATCATTACCCTCTAAAGGAATACCATCCAAAACCCACAGAGGATCGGACGAACCAGATAAAGAGACAGTACCTCTAATTCTAATCTTACTAGCAGCACCAGGAGCTCCGGTAGTTGGCATAGCAACAACACCAGAAATCTGCCCAGTCAAAAGCTGATCTACACTAGCTACTCCAACCTGCTTAATATCATCGGCCTTTACCGTTGCAACAGAAGATGTTAATTTTCTCTTTTCTATCCGTTGATATCCAGTAACAATAGCCTCACTTAAAATAGTAGCATCCTCTTCTAAGGAGACATTATATATATCGCTTGCCGATAGATCTATTGTCTTAGACAGATACCCTATATAACTAACAACCACCTTCTTAACAGACTGAGGTAAAGTAAATAAAAATCGACCATCGTAATCGGAAACAACTCCCTGTGGACTAAAATTCTGAACATCGGCTTGATCTGGATGAATAAAAACAGTAGCACCAATTAATGCCTCTCCATTTTTCTTATCAGTAATCACCCCCTTGATAGTTCGAACATTTTGAGCTATTGCAAAAATTGCAAATAGCTGAATAAATAATAGAAGAAATCCTTTTTTCATTTTATGTTTTGGGTTAATTATTTTTTATCTAAAGCAGTACTTATTCTTATATAGATATCACTAAAATGATCATTGGTAGCTGCATCACCTCTACTCATATTCCTTTGCGCATGGCTCTGTATCTTCAACAAAAGACCTCTTTTGGCAGATATAGCATCTGATATTCTAATTGAAAGAGAACCATAAAAATTCACATTCCTAATTATCTCTCCAGCAAATTGATTACTACTATTAATAGATTCTGCCAATGACTCATTAGCTAGAGATCTATTTCTTTTATCAACTGCATCATTAGAAACAGCCTGTATAAGAGCATCTACCAATCCCTTCTGTACAGATCTTTGATAGACAGATAGATACCTACTACTAAAACCTCTTTTACCTTGAGTAGTGCCAATTTCATTAATATTTTCAAATACAACACTGTACAACATACTCATCATCTGTGTAGGAGTAAAAGCTCTCTCTCCATTTTGTTGCTCATTCTCTGACATTCTAATTAATCTTCTGTTATCTAAAAGATCCCAGAAAATATAGCTTTGTGCATTCTTTAATAAAAGTGAAGGAGCATTCTCAATCAAACCAGAAGGAGAATCTTTTATAGGAAATGTATATCTAGAAATATCATTATTGAATAACCAATCCACATCAATAACACACTCTTTCATTAAAAAGTTAAATGCAGCAATTTGCTCCTGTTTATCTACAAAAGTATAGGCCTTTCTAGAACCATCTATCTGACTATTATCTAACATAATACCTCCAATATAAGCAAGAGGATGATAGACAAGATTGTTCCAATGACTAATAATTGCATAATATAGCCTACCCGCATTTGCATACATCTGCTGATCGGTGAGTGACTGATCGCTACTAACAATATCTAAAACTCTGGGCACCAATCTTTTTAGATTCTCTATACCATAAGAGCTAGCCTTAACCAGGTCATCACCAAGATCTTCTGTCTGAGCTCTTGGATCCATTGCCATTCTAGCATCTTGAGCTTCACTGTAACGATAAACTGGTGAACTATGAGCTTTAAGAATTTGGTTTAAATACTCAACCTCCATCTGGGCACTCTCCTTACCAAACCAACGGTAACCATACTCAATTGCCAAAAGATCGTACACTCCTATCTTAGGGGCAAACTCCTTAACTCCATCTTGTGGTTGAGCTATATAATTAAACCTAGAGTAATCCATGATTGAAGCAGATGTACCCCATTTTTTTACAAACTCATTACTCCTAAGCGAATCTGTTGGAAAAGCTGCCGATGCAATCATATTGTGTCTTAGACCTAGAGAATGACCCACCTCATGACAAGCAACAAAGCGAATAGCCTCTCCCATAAGCTCTTCTGGCAAATCCCATGTATCGGCACCCTCTTGAACAGCTCCTGTTTGAACAATAATCCAGCTTCTTAGCATAGACAATACATTGTGCCACCATATAATATCTGATTGAATAATCTCACCAGATCTTGGATCGTAAACCGAAGGGCCCATTGCGTTCATCTTCTCCGACGCCACATATGTTATGCTAGAATACTCAATATTATCTCTATCTATTTCTGGTGTAAACTCCTTTGCCAATATAGCATTCTTAAAACCAGCCCTCTCAAAAGCTACCTGCCAATCTTCTATACCTTTTTTCATATACTTTCTCCACTGCTCTGGAGTGGACTCATCTAGGTAGAATACTATCGGCTTAACTGGCTCAACCAAATCTCCTCTTAAATATGCTTCCTTGTCTTTTGGCTCTAACCTCCATCTTGTAATAACCTCTCTGCGCTCTACACTACTCTGCTTGTCTGAATAAAAAGAGTAAGGAACAGTAAAATATCCAACTCTGGATGAGAGATACCTATGAGTTTTTGGCTCTTTAGGTAAAAGAACAATCGATGATATGGTCTCAACAGTTAAATAAACCGATTGATACCCTTCGCTCAATTTTGTAGATAACTCACTAACAATTGCAACATTACTGTCAAACGCTTTTACCCTAGCAATTCTAGATAGATCTTTAGATAATGATCCACCAACATTAATCGCATTGTAGAAGTCATTAAATAGAGAAACAGAGCTACCAAATAGATCACTTGCTTTTATAACATAAGAGGTGGAGTCAGCGCTAACACCCTCTATCTTTAAAGAACCCATTAATGGAGAAATAAAATTATCTCTAATAGAGTGAGCAATCAAATCGGCTTGAGGATAGTGTGGCATCGGCCTAACATTGCGAATTAAAATGTTCTTACCATTACTACTTAATTCAAACCTAATTAAAGTATTACTATAATTTATACCTCTATTTATACCTGCATCGTTTAACTCATATGGGACTCTTAAGACTCTGTTGACAACAAGTAAGTCTCTATTTAATAAACTATCTTGAATCTCTAGATAATAATTGTCTTTATCTTGAAAAACGTTGAAAACGCCTTTGGATACTGTGGTACTATCCATTAAATAATTATATCTATCTCTTCCATTAGATGCAGAAGAGCTGTCTGAATTAGCAACAAGCTTAGACTTACTACTTGCCGATGACAAACAAAATGCCATAAAGAATAGCATCAAGAGTGTTTTTCTCATATATAAGTACAGTATTTAAAATTTTCCGAAAGAAAATGAGAATAACTAAATCTAAATAATTAAATGTAGTCAATTGGGATTTTTTTGAAGTGAACCCAATTTTGAATCTTATATTAAGGGTATCTCTGCAAAAAAACACCCCTCTTTAATGTAAAACCGACACTGTTTGTCTGTCAAATAGCTATATCTTTTGGTTAGATTGGCTATCCCCTTGCCCGAAACATTGTTATTTCTTTGATTAGGAGTATAATCGGAGAGATCCTTGTTGTCAAAACTACTGGTGAAGTCCTTATCGGCAAAACTCTTAATAGAACTCTCTGGCGGATTGTAATTATTCTTTACTACTATATACTTATCCTGAATATCAATATCCACAACCAAGGGGTCACTCGATGACATTTTTGTGTGTTTAATTGAGTTTTCAACTAACAGTTGCAAAGACATTGGAGGCAACTTCTTTGATGACATTTTGTTGGTGGTGGCTGTGGAGTCTTTACTTGCCGATGTGCTGTTAAAAAAGATATTAACTCTAAAATTTGAGAATCGTATCTGTTGAAGATAAATGTAATTTTGTGTAAACTCCAACTCCTCGTTCAAACTAATTAAATCTAACCTCTCTTGCATTAAAAGATACCTATATAGCTTGGATAATGCAACAGCAAAGCTCTTTGCCTCTTCTGGCTTTTTGGAAACCAAGATCTTAAGACTGCTTAATGAATTAAATAAAAAATGGGGGTTAAGACCACTTTTTAATTGCTCCAACTCCTTCTCTAAAACTAATTGTTTTTGCTGTTCACTTCTAAATAACTCCTTTTGCCAACGCATCATACCCCAAGAAAAAATTAGAGCAAAAGCTATGGTAGCTAAAAGAGATATAGCAAGGAATGCATTTCTGGTATTAATTACAATATCTTTAAAACTAATTGCGGGTACGTTTGCCGAAAAAGTCCATGGTTGGTGCTCTTGAGTATTTGTCAGAGAGTTATTTCCAAAATATATTTGATCTATATATTTATAAATAGGAATTTCTAGATAATCTGAATAGCTCTCTAATACTACTCTCTGCTGTTGAATTGGAATGCTGTCTTGTGAGGTTGTGTCTACTCTAGAGAGCTGTTTTGCAGAGAGCTGGCCTAATCTCTTTTCATCTGGATGATAAATATATCTTCCACAATAAGAAACCGTTAAATATGCATAGGTGAGTTTTTTGCTCTCCGCTACTCT
>LUYZ01000093.1 GCA_001603425.1 Bacteroidales bacterium Bact_08 | reverse complement strand
ATATAGAAGAGATAATAAAAGAGACCCATTTAGCAGATTTTTGGCTTAACCCAAATGATCATGTAACACTAAAATCACTTTTATCTATAAATAATACAATATCAAATTTAAAATTATTTAAAAGTAATAGAATATATAATAATAACAAATTAAGAACAGAATCTGGAGGCAGTGATTTTTGGGAAAAAGGTGTTGTTGAGCCAGATGTTATTCTAAATGATTTATTTACAATTTTTCATAACAATACACCAGAAAACATCTCTAAACTAAAATATTATATCCAACTAGACTAATCTAATTGGATATAATATACATATATATAAATAATTAATACTCTAGTGGACTTTCTTTTCCAACTAGAACATTATATCCATTTATTGCTAAGGCAGCCATCTCATCTTCACCTGGATATATCTTAACAGGAGCAATGAATTTAACCATATCTTCTAGTTTCTTCATTAAATCTGTATTATAAGCTATACCACCTGTAATAAGAATTGCATCTACATTGCCATATAAAACAGTTGACATAGATCCAATAGCTTTTGCAACATTATATGCAAAAGCATCTGATATAAGCATAAATTTTTTATCGCCCTCATTTACTCTCTCCTCAACAACTGCAAATGAATTTGTTCCCAGATGAGCCACCAATCCACCCTCTCCAGTTATCATTTTCTTTACTTGATCTAAAGTATAATCCCCAGAGAAGCAAAGCTTTGCCAAATCATACGCAGGAAGAGTTCCTGAACGCTCTGGAGAAAAAGGACCTTCCCCATTAAGTGCATTATTTACATCTACAACTCTACCCATTTTATGGGCACCCACAGATACACCACCTCCTAAGTGAGCAACAATTAGATTAAGTGAATCATAATTCTTAGCTATTGAGGCTGCATAACTTTTGGCAATAGCCTTCTGATTCAACGCATGAAAAATAGACTTTCTTTCAAATGCAGGATGACCAGCCACTCTTGCAATAGGTTCAAGCTCATCAACTACAACAGGATCTGCAATAAATGCTCTACATCCATCTATCTCTTTTGCTAAATTATAAGCTATCAATCCACCTAAATTGCTAGCATGTTCTCCGCCAACACCAATCTCAAGATCGTGAATCATTTTTTGATTTACTTCGTAAACTCCAGATTTTATAGGCTTTACCAACCCTCCTCTGCCTACAATAACAGATAATTGATCCATAGAGATATTATTCTCTTGTAGAGCCTTTAAAATTGTATTCTTCCTAAAATCATACTGATCAGTAATTTTTGTAAATCCAACTAACTCTTCGGAAGAGTGTCTTAATGTTGTTACAAAAATTTGAGTTGTATTTTCAAAAACAGCAATTTTAGTAGATGTAGAGCCAGGATTAATAGCTAATATTAAATTTTTCATATGATAAAATTATGCTGTTAATGCAGCTAATGCTATTGAATTTAATTTAGTATCTATACTATCTGCTCTGCTAGAAAGAACACAAGGAGCTTTTGCTCCAGCAACTATTGCTGCTTGTTTTGCATTCTCACACAATTGAGTATTTGTTTTGTAGAATACATTTGCCGATTCTAGATTAGGGAAAACTAAGCAATCAGCATCACCTGCTACGTTACTTACAAGTTTTTTAACAGCAACGGCCTCTTGAGAAAGAGCAACATCTAAAGCTAAAGGACCATCAACAATACATCCTGTTACTTGACCTCTATCTGCCATTTTGGAGATAATTGCGGCATCTACACAAGCTTGCATTCCAGGTAACATCTGCTCAGTTGCAGCTATTAGAGCTACTTTTGGCTTTTGAATACCTATTGCTCTTGCTGTCTTGGCTACATAATTTGTAATTGCTATTTTTTGATTCAAATCTGGTGCAGGTATTACAGCAATATCACCTATAACCAATAATTTATGATATCTAGGATTTGACAATACTGTTACATGGCTAAGCACAGCTTTTGGAGGAAGAAGACCTCTCTCTTTATTTAGAATTGCTCTCATATACTTATCGGTACTGCAAAGTCCCTTCATTAGTATATCTCCCTCTCCTTGATTAATTAGATCTACAGCAATTGAAACGGCTTTTAACTCATCTTCAATTGGAACTATTCTAAAAATAGCTGGATCAATATTTTCATGAGCACATACTTGTTTAATCATTTTCTCATCACCAACAAGAGTTGCTTCAACTATACCTGCCTCTACAGCTAATCTTGCAGCATTTATTGTGTGATCGTCAACAGCCCAAGCAGCTACTAATCTTTTTTTAGGTTTAGCTCTTAGTTCATCAAAAATTTGTTCGAAAGTGGTTATCATAACTACTATAAAATTATTTACTTATAATTATTAAAAATATCTTGTTAAGATAGAATATTCATTGTGTCTTGAGCAATAACCAACTCTTCGTTAGTAGTAATTGCCGCAATAATAAGTTTTGAATTGGGAGAGGTTAAAATTTTGTCTTTACCTCTTACACCTTTATTCAATGCTGGATCAAAATTGGCGCCTAAGAAAGATAGTTGTTTACCCACTCTTTCTCTTAAGTCTGGATCATTCTCTCCAATACCCCCCGTGAAAGCAACCAAGTCAACACCACCCATAGCAGCTGCGTAAGCTCCAATATATTTTACTACTCTATAGTATAGAATATCCAATGTTAATTGTGCTCTCTCATCTCCTTTTGCAGCAGCACCTTCAATATCCCTTGCATCTGATGAAGACCCAAAGACACCCAAAAATCCACTTTTCTTATTAAGTAGAGAGTTAATTCCAGCAGCATCAAGACCCTCTTTCTCCTGAATAAAAGTAACAACACCTGCATCAATATCACCACTTCTTGTTCCCATTATCATTCCTTCAAGAGGAGTAAAGCCCATAGATGTATCAACAGACTTACCTCCATCTATAGCTGTAATTGAACTACCATTACCCAAATGACATGTTACTACCTTTGCCTTAGTAAAGTCTAAACCAGCTAAATTACAAGCTTTTTCAGCAACAAACTTATGACTAGTTCCGTGGAAACCATATCTTCTAATCTTATGCTTTGTATAATACTCATAAGGAAGAGCATACATGTATGCATGCTTTGGCATAGTTTGGTGAAAAGAGGTATCAAATACCGCCACCTGCGGAGTACTAGGCATTAACTCCTCTATAGCATTAATACCAAGTAAATTTGCTGGATTATGAAGAGGTGCTAATTCGCATAGTTTCTCAATACCTTCCTTAACTTTTGAGTCAACTTTTACGCTTGCACTAAAAAATTCTCCACCATGAGCAACTCTATGACCTACGGCGTCAATTTGATCTAATGATTTTAAAATACCTCTCTCTTGATCTACTAAAAAAGAGAGAACCTTTTTAATTCCCTCTGTATGATTGAGAATTGGCTCTTCTACCTCATATTTGTCTCTACCCTCTACTCTGTGAGAAATAATGCCGGAGCTTAGACCTATTCTCTCTACCAAACCCTTAGAAAGAACAGAAAAATCAGAAGAGCTCTTCATATCAAGTACCTGATATTTAATTGAAGAACTTCCACAATTCAAAACTAGTATTACCATAAATATTATTTAATTTGATTAAAGATTGCAATCCTACGAATGAAAATATCCTACAAAATTAGGAAAAAAACCTCGTTTTCATAATAATTTTAAAAATTTTCACTATTTTTACAGATGATATTGGAGTGTGGGGTTATGGAATGGAGTGAAGATATATCAAAATCAACTACTATTTATTACAACAGAAGAGTTCCATCGCTGGTTTGGTACTCTTTATCCTATTTTACTTCTATCTCTACTCATTATTTAATTCACAAAAACAAATATATTGTATTTTGCTGGATAATACTATTTTCCATCTCATTATTATGTGTAATTTATCTTATTTATAAAAACACACAATTTAATTGCTTAAAACCTTGCAAAAACAATATAGTCAAGACTCTATTATGCATTACATTTTTTATGTTAGGACAAACTGCACCAAAGTGCGATATTGAATTAGGTCCCATTCCAAAACTATATGGTAGCTTAACTAAACCTTATATAAATTATACACAAAAAAAGATAACCGATCATACACAGAAAGTTACAAAAAACGAAAGTTGTAGAGGTATTCTATTGGCAATAATTATAGGAGAAAAAAAATCACTAAAAAAGGAGACTATAAAGGCAATGCGGTCAACTGGTGCTGCTCATATTATGGCTGTATCTGGCCTACATACAGGAATCGTAATCTCATTTATCTCTCTACTATTATATCCTATAATTGGAATTAAATATGGTAAAGAGATCATTTTTATAATTACTGTTATAACAATTATAATCTATGTTCATATAACTTCATTCACTCCATCTGTAATACGAGCCTCAATTGTAGCTATATTCATTCTTATATCGAGTTTGAATCAACGCAAAATAGTATCGATAAATTTAGCCTCAATTTGTTCAATTATCTTCTTGACAATAAATGCTAACTCATTAAACAATTTGAGCTTTCAGCTCTCATTTACTGCTTATATCTCAATAATATTGATATATTCAAGAATAAAAGATTATGGAAATATCAAAAATAGAATATTGGATAAAATTTGGAAATTGTGTGCCCTATCTATATCATGTTGGTGCGGAACTTTGCCTCTAACTATATTTTATTTTAAAACAATAACACCATATTTTCTCTTATCCAATATAATATTAATCCCACTAACAACTTTGGCAACATATCTCTATTTTATCTCTGCAATATTATACTTCACACTAAAAATAGAGTTCACTATAATTAACAAACTTATAGAGGTTATATTAAATATGATAATTTTATTTGCAATATCAATCGAGAAATTGCCTTTTAGCCAAATTACATTGTACTAGCAACTATTAACACAGAAACTACAGCTAGTGCTATTCCAAACCACTGTTTGCGACTAAATTTTTCTTTAAAAAAAATAGCTCCAGTTAAAGCAGTTAGCATAACAATTGATGTGTTATGGATTGGAAAGACAATTGAGCCTCCCATTTTAGCAACATTTATCAATATCATCTTAGACGCTAGGTAGTTAAACACACCTAACATTGCCCCATAGCCAAAAACTTTTGAAGGAAATAGCTTCAAATTATGATTTTTTTTCTTTTCAAAGAAAACAGCAACTAATGATAAAATAACAGAAAATATAAATACTGTAACCAAGAAAACGCCATCATCTCCTGTATCCTTTAATGCAAATCTATGTGTTAACTCCATTGAAGTATCGATCATTCCAGATAGAAGAAAAACCGAAAGAGGCAATAGTAAAGCCCCATTTGATTTGGTTCTCTCTTTTTTGTATAATATAAAAAAGAAAGAGAGGATAGCTAATAATACCCCAATTATTTTAAATATGATATTTTGATCTTGTCCTAAAAAAATAATTCCAACAGAGACTGGTATTACTACTGCCATTTTATTTAGAGCGGTACTTAATCCTATCCCAACTCTCTCTGTTGATAGAATCATTACTACAAATGTGCTAACAAATAGAGTGGCTACAAAAACTGATGGTATAATTATTCGGGTTGAAAGATAAAAGCTATACCCCTGAAAATATAGATCGGCAGCAGTAAATATCATAGCAACAATATAATTTATTGCAATTGCTTGATGTGTATTAATTGATTTAATATTTATTACTTTAAGAGATATAAACATCCCTAGAGCAAATAATATGTGAATTGTCAAGTAGATAAAGTTCTCCATCCTATATTTGTTAATAATAATCGGCAAAGATAATTTTAATTTAATATACTTTTGCAGTAATTTTTTCTAAAATAACACATTAATATTTTTACAATGGGAGGTTTATTTGGCGTAATCTCAAAAAAAAGATGTATTACCGATCTTTTTTATGGTACTGATTATCATTCACACTTGGGAACAAAAAAGGGAGGATTATCTACTTGTAACCAAAATGGATTTTTTGCAAGATCTATCCATAATATAAATAACTCATACTTTAGATCTAAATTCGAAAATGATCTTCATAAATTTGATGGCAATAGTGGAATTGGAGTTATTAGTGATAATGATGCTCAGCCAATAATATTTAATTCTCATTTGGGAAAATTTGCGATATGTACTGTTGGTAAAATTAATAACATAGATGCCCTAGAAAAGGAGCTCATATCCAAAGGGAGAAACTTTACTGAATTAAGTAACGGGAATACTAACCCAACTGAGCTTATTGCAATTCTAATAACTGAAAAAGGTAGCTTTAAAGAGGGTATTGAATATGCTCATAGCATGATAGATGGTTCATGCTCTTTTATTATACTAACTACTGAATCTATAATTGCGTGCCGTGATCGTTATGGAAGAACTCCTTTAATTATTGGGAAAAATGAATACGGATATGCAGTAGCCTCTGAATCTTGTAGCTTTTTCAATCTTGGATACGAAGAGGAGTACATTATAGGACCATCAGAAGCTGTTACAATTCGCCAAAATGGCATTGAAGTACTTAACAAAGCAAAAGATAGACTAAAGATATGCTCTTTTATGTGGATCTATTATGGATATCCAACCAGTTCATATGAAAACATTAATGTTGATGATGTTAGATACTCATTAGGATACAAACTTGGAGATACCGATGACACCGAAGCCGATGTTGCATCGGCAATTCCTGACTCAGGCACATGTATGGCTATAGGCTATGCTGCAGGAAAGAAAATACCTTATAGGGGAGCTATTGTTAAATATACTCCAACCTGGCCTAGAAGCTTTACTCCCTCTGATCAATCGATAAGAGATTTGGTTGCTAAGATGAAATTAATCCCAAATAGGTCTCTATTAAGAGAAAAGAGAGTGGTGTTTTGTGATGATTCAATTGTTAGAGGAACTCAATTAAAAGATAATGCAAAAATATTAATGGAGTATGGAGCAAAAGAGATTCATATAAGAATAAGCTGTCCACCTCTATTGTACCCATGTAAATATTTAAATTTTTCATCCTCTAGAAGCTCCTTAGAACTAATTACTAGAAGATATATTCAAAATATTGAAGGAGATAATCCAGATTTAAGCAAATATACCGATCCAACTAGTGTAGAATATAAAAATATGGTTGACCACATAAAAAAAGAGCTAAAACTCTCTAGTTTAAGATTTAACGACATGAACTCATTGGTCGATGCAATAGGGCTAAAAAAGGAGTGTATTTGCACTTACTGTTTTGATGGAGATCAATAGAAAAAGAATATTAAAGCTTATGAGATAATTAATTTGATTTATCTTAAAATAATTACCAATTACCTAATAATTATTTTGATATGTAATTTTTTTGTATACCTTTGTTAATGTTATTAAACTAAATTCTAATTTTTTATTTCTGTTCATATGAACATTTTCGTTTCAAGTTTAAGTTTCCGTGCTAAGAAGGAAGATCTAGCCGAACTATTCGCAAATTATGGAGAAGTTACTTCTGCCAGGATTATTATCAATCGTGACACTCGTCGTTCAAAAGGCTACGGCTTTGTAGAAATGCCAAATGAGAGTGAAGGGAATGCTGCTATTTCTGCTCTAAATGGTTCTGAGCACATGGGTCGCACAATCAATGTTGCTCAAGCCAATGATCGTCCGGCTAGAGAGTATTAGTATTGATATATATAATTTACAAGAGGCTGCCAAAAGACAGCCTCTTTTTTATTTATTATGAATAGAATTAAAGAATCTCCATCTCATCAATTAGATGTGATGCCCCAGCTAATTTATCTACAATAAAAAGAACATATCTAATATCTAAAGTGATATTTCTACACATTTCAGGATCAAAATCTATGTCACTCATAGTTCCTTCCCAAACTCTATCGAAGTTTATTCCAATTAATTCTCCTCTTGAGTTGATAACTGGACTTCCAGAATTACCTCCAGATGTATGATTAGTGCCGATAAAACAAACAGGTACTGTTCCATCAACTGTCCACTGCCCAAAATCTCTATTAGAATATAAATCTCTTAGTTTTTGAGGAATATTGTAGTCATATATATCTGGATTATCCTTCTGCATAATACCCTCTATTGTAGATTGGTGCTTATACCATACTCCATCTTTAGGCCGATAACCTCCAACATTTCCATAGGTAATTCTAAGTGTTGAATTTGCATCTGGATAGAACTCCCTATCGGTATCAAACTCCATCATTCCTCTCATATAAGTTCTATATAGAAGAGTGATGTTACTATTTAGTGAATCCATGGTTGGTCGTATGTTTTCACTATAATGATTGTTAAAATTGGAATAGAAGATAGTAGCAACATCTAAATCTATCAACTCTCTAAAGTTAGTAGCCTCCAACAACTTCTTAAACTTATTCGAATTAACTAAGTTTGTATTATTAAATATAAAATCGGCAACTTCTCCTACTCCACCCTTTTCTATTATAAGATCTTTGATATACTGTGGCTGATATTTTGGATCTATATTATTAATATATTCATTAATAAGCAATTCAAATGATCTACGATCTATCGGAATATAATAATCTTTCTCAAATGACTCAAACTCTTCTGTCAATAGATTTCTAAGTTGGTCATCAGAAATATTTTTTGATCTTCTAACAATTGTAGAGAGAGATCTTGCATGTCTTAATATCTCATTTGCTATAATCGCCTCATTAAAATAGTCAGCAACAAAAGCATATGGCTCTAGCTGAGCATACAAGCTATCCATTTGACATAGAACATATCTATATTGCTCTCTATCTTTTGCCCAAACTCTAAATCTATCTTCGAACTCCCTTTTATTCTGTATGGTGTTAAGACGAATAATACCTTTTGTTTCTCCTTGCCATTTCTTCCAAGCATTAGAAACGGAAGCATTTTTTGAAGCATATTTAATACGTACCTCTTGACTTTTCCCCATTTCCTCTTTTTGAACATTAAGCCTTAGAGTTCTAAGATTAATTTTATGAGGATTCGATTTTTCCACAATAAAATTAACTGCTTGAGAATGCAAGTATTTCTGTGTTCTTCCAGGG
>LUYZ01000092.1 GCA_001603425.1 Bacteroidales bacterium Bact_08 | reverse complement strand
AACATCCAGAATCACTACTGTGTACTGATTTGTCCAAAGTGGATCAAACGTAGTTTTACACTTCTGATCAACTTCCTTTAAATCCAATAGTTAGCTTTTAACCCAGAAGTACTAAATTGTCCAAACTTATAAAACACATTCGGTTTTGTATAACTTTAAAGGGTATTTGTCGAATGCTTACAATAAAATAAAGACTAAAGTAAGGTTTTCCGTTTCGTAAAAATAAATTTGCTTTTTGGTTTACAAATTCGTATATTTGTGAATAATTATAAACCATATTTCAGATATTATGAAAGAGATTTTTAGCAAACGGCTCAAAAGTGCCAGGATTCTGGCAGCCCTTTCTCAAGACCAATTGGTGGAGAAAATGGGGAATATTGTGTCTAAAAATGCTATCTCTAAATACGAAAAAGGTCAAATGATGGCAGACAGTACCATTCTGCTTGCCTTATCAAAAGCATTAGGTGTTAAACCCGATTATTTTTTCCGTTCATTCACCGTAGAAATAGAAAAAGTTGAGTTCCGCAAAAAGCAAAGGCTGTCAGTAAAAGATGTCAACGCTATAAAGCAAACCGTAACCGATTTTGTAGAGCGTTATATCGAAGTAGAACAATTCTTAAACATTGCTTCTGCCTTTGTTAATCCTATTCAGGGAATGGCTATTTCTACTATAAAAGATATTGATAAAGCAGCCTTAGAGGTTCGCTCTGAATGGAAATTGGGTTTAAATGCCTTACCTAATGTAATCGACCTTTTAGAAGATAAAAAGATAAAAGTAATTGAAGTGGAAGCCCCCGACGAGTTCGATGGTTTTTCAGGTTGGGCAGATGGAAAAATTCCAATAATTGTAATCAACAAAAACTACAATGTTGAACGCAAGCGCTTAACTGCATTGCACGAATTAGGTCATTTAATCCTTAACCTAAACGATACTATTTCCGACAAGGAAAAAGAAAGACTCTGTTTTCAATTTGCAGGGGCTGTGCTTATTCCCGAACCTACTTTTAAATCGGAAATCGGTGATATTCGTTCACATTTTTCCATTCCTGAACTGGTTGCCGTAAAAGAAACCTATGGTATTTCTATTCAGGCAATTATGGCAAGGGCAAAAGATTTGGGTATAATTAACGAATCGCAGTTTATTTCGTTCCGTAAATGGATTAGCCGCAACCGCACCGAAGAAGGTTTGGGAGCATACAAGGGTATAGAACAAGCATTTCGTTTTAAGCAATTAATATACAGGGCAGCAGCCGAAGAAGTAATTTCATTAAGCAAAGCAGCCAATTTGTCTAACCTGAAATTAGCCGAATTTCGCAAAGAATTTGTAGCCCTGTGAAGATTATAGTCAACGATGCAAACATATTAATAGATTTGGTAGACCTAAAAATCCTACCCTATTTCTTTCAGCTTGAATTTGAGTTTCATACAACGACAGTTATCCTTGACGAACTCTTTGAAGAACAGAGAGAAGCCTTGTTTCCTTATATTGAAACAGGCAGTTTAATTGTTGACGATATTTCAGACCAAGATTTAATTGAAATTCTTATGATTAGGGCAACTAAACCCAATCTGTCAGAACAGGATTGTTCAGCGTTTTACCAAGCACAAAAAGAGAACGCAGCCCTTATTACAAGCGACAATACACTCAGAAAGTTTGCACAGGCAAATAATTTGGAGGTACATGGGCATTTATGGGTATTCGATAATTTAGTAAGCAATGAAATTTTAACGGGTATAACTGCAATTAAAAAACTGGAAGAATTATGTAATGTGATAAATCCAAAATTGGGCTTACCTAAGAACGAATGCCAAAAGAGAATTAAGTTATGGAGTAAATAAAAACAAAGCCTATGTCCGAACAAAATCTATTCTTCAATATACTCACGTTCAATTTTCCTTCAGAAAACCAACTACGAAAGTTTAAATTAATCATTCTTTACATTAAGCAAATAGTCCACAACCGATCTCCAGTCTGGAAATTGTTCAGATCCAAATCGTATAAGCTCTCCACCAAACTGCTTAGCTCCATTCTTTTCTCTATCATCAATCAAATAATCTCCTTTATTTAAATTCTTATGATGAGATATTATTAACCGTTTATAGAATATACATAAAGATCAAACTCTTCTGCTAGTTTTTTTGCCGATTCTATTGCAAAAGGCATTGGATCCATTAGTCCAAATATTCCTGGAACATCATCTAACCTCCCACTATACTCTAATTTTATCTCATCGCTTAGCCTTTCTATTCCAGTTTTAAAGTCCACCAAAACATTATCCATATCAATGTACACTATCTTTTTCATTTCACTCGTTGTATCAACTCTTAAAATTTCTTAGTAACTATCATACTCTTCTTTAGTAATCTGATCACCACACCTGCATGCCTCAAAGAAAACATTACCTTTTTCACTAGGGGTAAACTCCTTTTCGCCTTTGAATTTAATGCGATCACCATCTTGTCCCCCTAATCTTACTACACACTCTTCCCAGTCATACAAGAGGTAATATTCTTTACCTGAATTTTCAAGAGCTTCCCGCTCCTTAGTTGTGATTTTTTTTGGTTTCATAAATATTGGTTTTATATATATACTTCGACAAGAATAACGATAAATTTTGACAACTTATGACATTATATTTTGCATTTTACAAAAACCTATTGTCGCATTCAAAGAGTATCTACGTTATGGCTATTTCCCTTACTATAAAGAGAGTAAAAAGGATGAGTATTACGGCAAGCAGCTCTCAACGATAAATACAATTAAAATATATGTAGCCTCTCTGAAATAACAGGCATTCCGGAACCGACAATTATACAAGATCATTTGCCAATAAGCGCAATAATTGCTATCTTTGGCATACTATTTTAAGCGATAAGCAAATATTTTGCTACTTTAGCATAATATATTATGGAATACAGTTTTAATATTTTCGATAAGAATCCTGAACGTCTGGCAACAATTTTGGCAGAAAACTGTCGTAAGCGCAGGCTAGATAAAGGTCTGAGCAGGCGTAGCCTCTCTGAAATAACAGGCATTCCGGAACCGACACTCGAGCGTTTTGAAACTAAAGGAAAGATTTCTCTTGAGGCATTTCTTAAATTGGTTGTTGAATTTGACTGGTTTGACGAAATGAGTGCCATTATGAGTAAAAGCAAGTTCACCACTGGAGAGGAACTTGATACTATAAATAAAAACCAGGGAAGACAGAAAGGGCGATGAAAGATATTCTAAAAATCACAGTTTCTTTAGATGGACGTACTATCGGCACATTGCAGATGACACCTGAAAGAGACCGATGTGTGTTCGAGTACCACAAGGATTGGATTGCAAATGGTTTCTCGATATCTCCATGGGAATTACCACTCCAGACTGGACTCATATACTCAAAAGAAAATAGTTTTGGTGGCGGATTTGCTGCATTTGAGGATAGTATGCCGGATGGCTATGGTCTTTACCTGCTTGACAGAATGCTTCGTCGTGAAGGCAGTTTATTGGGCGAGCTATCCCCTCTTCAGAGACTGTCTCTGGTTGGAAACTCCGGAATGGGAGCACTTTGCTATAAGCCTGAAGCTTCCAAAGAGCATATTGCAGCTATCACAGACAACGACTTTGACGAACTCCAACATAAAGCTCTTGATGTGCTCTCCCAGAAAAGCGATGCTGATGCATCCTTCTTGTACTACAATAGTCGTAATTCAGGTGGAGCAAGGCCCAAGGCTGTATATAAGGCAGCTGATGGCTCAGATTGGATAGTAAAATTCAGACATATATACGATCCTTCAGATATTGGTAAGACAGAATATCAATACATGAGGACTGCACAGAAATGTGGAATTGACATTCCGGAAATCCGTCTCATTAATGATCGTTACTTCTCAATTAAAAGGTTTGATATCAGGAAAGGTATGCGCATCCATACACTCACTGCGGCTGCCCTTCTACAGTCCGATTTCCGCACTCAGAGCATAGATTATGTAAATCTCCTTGCTCTGACCGGTTACCTTACACAAGATACTGCACAAGTGGAACAGATGTTTCGCAGGATGGTTTTTAATATTGTATGCGTCAACAAAGACGATCACGCCAAGAACTTTAGTTTTCTATGCGACAATGGCAAATGGTTACTTGCTCCAGCATACGACATTACCTACTCCCCAGAGGGCACCAGAGGTGAACATGCAACATCTGTCAGATATTCGGGCAATCCAAGTCTTAAAGACATCATTTCTGCCGGCACAGGCATCCGCATAAACAGAAAACGCTGCATTAAAATTATTGAAGAGATCGAGTCTGTCTGCAACACAGAACTTGAGACTGATAAAATAGTCAAAATCATTTGAACATCGTGCAAGCACCTTTTAAATTAAGTGTAATTTATTTTAACTGTATTAATTATATATTGTAAATTAGTAAAAATTTTGATTATGAGATTAATAATAAAAAATCTGATTTTAGGTGTTTTATTAGTTCAATTGCTTTGCATGTGTAATAAACAATCAGATGTTTATGTTCAGTTAAACACATCCGACATTTCGGATAATACACTGCTATCACAAAACTTCCGATTGAAAGAGATTATTGTACTTGATACAGTTCCAGAGGCATATTGTAACACTGATAAAATTAATAATTTACTTTTTATAGAAAATAAAATAATTATTAGCGACTACGCCTCTCCAAATATAAATGTTTTTGATAGAACTACTGGTAAACTTGTTAGATCTATAAATCGTGCAGGAAGAGGGCCAGAGGAGTATTCACATAATAAGAGAATAGTTTTACAAGACAATAAATCTATTATTGCTGAGAATTACAGTGGTTATCTAAACGTCTATAATGTTAACGGAGATTATTTAAAGCAAACCAGCGCTCCTGTTGCAAAGAATCAAATGAATGAAATCATGATAACTAGTGACGGAAATTTCTTAATTTCTAGAGAATTAGTAGGATTGTATACTCATACAGACAATCTAAACCCATACTATAGTGCTATGTTGGTTTCGGAAGCAGGCATCGAATTAAAAGGATCTATCGAACGCCCAACAAATATTCCAAAATTACTTATTAAATCAATTTCATCAACTTTTTATAAATATGATTCAGATATTTATCTGTCTCCCTTGACTGAAAATTCTATATATAAATATAGTACCCAAGACAGTGTTTTTATCCCATTAATTAAATTTATTATTGATGGGATTGATGTAGAGACTGAATTATTAAAAGAAAACTTTGACCCAGTTTCTTTTCTAAATAAACATGATAGGCTTTATATACAAGCAATTACAAAGAGCTTCTACATAGTTTCTTTAAATAATACTTCCAAGAATAGAAAGCTTTATCTAGTGATTAATAAAAATAATAATAAGGTTAATACATTTATTAATGATGGTTCAATAGATATGCTCCGTGGAAGATTCGTTAGAAATTCAGAAGGTTATTTAGTTCAGATTATTA
>LUYZ01000091.1 GCA_001603425.1 Bacteroidales bacterium Bact_08 | reverse complement strand
GAAAGCAAAAGAAGGCAAGCGAGTAGTAGGAAAAATTTAAGAATCTCTTTTATCATAATTTTTGAGTTTTGTTTTATACCTCGAAAACATTTATACTCTCTTCTTGTGGCAGGTCTTCTGACTTACTCCTTGTTTAAATGACCTTCCCGTTAATAACAACAGTGGCAATAAGATATCTAAACATTACGGAGATTACAGCAGCGGGTCTGTCAGGGATTTTCACCCTGTTCCCTCTTAGTCGATGCTATATCGAAACCATAAGTGGGCACAAAGGTAGTATAAACTTTAATTTTATTGTCAATATTTTTTTATGATTTTTGCAGCAAAAATGCAAAGTGTAAATATTGTCTCATTGGGCCCAGGTGATCCCGATCAAATTACTCTTAATAGTTACAGAAGGCTTCAATCCTCGGATTATATTTTTTGCCCAAAAATTAATGGAGTCTCAAGAGCTGCCGATATACTATGTTCACTGTCGATAAAATCATCAAAAATCATCTTATATGATTTGAGTATGGATTTGGATAGATCTCAAGCAATGAGTCAATATAGAGATATAGCACAAGAGATCGAGAAGCTCGTTAAGCAAGATCTATCTATCTCTGTTACAGCAGAGGGTGATTGTTCAATATACTCTTCTACAAAATATATTAGTGATATATTATTAGAGAGAGAGATACCAGTAGAGAGTTGTGCTGGGATACCCTCTTTTTTGGCTGCAGCCTCTTTAGCAAATCTACATATTGCAAAACTCAATAGATCTCTTATTATAATTCCTGGATATATCGATTATGATAATTTTAAAAACCATATAATTAATGGTGACTCTGTTGTTATTATGAAGCTAAGTAGATTGTCCAAAGATGTTATTGGTAAAATCTCTCAAATGGATAAAATTGAGCTACACTATTTTGAAAATATTGGACTACCTAACCAGTTTTATAGTAATGATAGAGAGATTATTTGCAATAGAGATGGTATATATTTCTCGCTGTTGATTGCTATTTCTTTGTTTTAATAGAAGATAATTATATACCTTTGCTTCACTTTGTTTCTAACCTGGGTTGCCAGAAGAATTAAAAGGGAACCAGGTGAAAATCCTGGACAGAAATTACTGCTGTGAACTTTATTTATGACACAGACATTCTTATGCCACTGTTTTTTAATGGGAAGGCGTCTGTTGTTGAAGTGAGTCAGAAGACCTGCAAAGTAAAAAACCGTTGCTTTTTAGCGTTTTTTTAATATTTATATAGATGAGACTTGGTCCGATAATGTTCGTTGGGACTGGGAGTGATGTTGGTAAAAGTGTAGTAACAGCTGCATTTTGTAGGATATTTTTACAAGATGGTTACTCGCCTGCTCCTTTCAAAGCCCAAAATATGGCATTGAACTCATATGTTACACCTGATGGTCTTGAGATTGGACGTGCTCAAGAGGTTCAGGCTGCAGCATGTGGTATTGCTCCACACACCGATATGAACCCGATTTTGTTAAAACCCTGCGGAAATAATATATCTCAGGTTGTATTAAATGGAAAACCTTATGGTAATAGTGATGCATACTCCTATTTTAGAGGAGAGGGTAGAGATCTTTTTGTAAAAGAGGTTAGAGATGCATATGATAGACTAGCAACCAAACATCAACTTATTGTTCTTGAAGGCGCAGGAAGCATATCGGAGTTGAATTTAAAAGCGAATGACATTGTAAATATGAGCATGGCTCTATATGCAAAGGCTTCTGTCATATTAATTGCCGATATTGAGAGGGGTGGCGTTTTTGCAAGTTTATATGGTTCTATTATGTTGCTTGACCAAGAGGAAAGGTCTCTAATAAAAGGTATTATTATAAATAAATTTAGGGGTGATATAAGACTTTTTGATTCTGCAAAAAAGATGATTGAAGATCTATGTGGTGTTCCCGTATTAGGAATAATACCATATTTTAAAGATATTTATATAGAAGAAGAAGATTCCGTTGCAATATCAAAAAGAGGCAACTGTTTTATTGAGAATAGAGTAAATATTGTTGTAGTTTATCTAAATCAGATGTCTAATTACACAGATTTTGCTGTACTAGAAAGAGATAGTAGAGTCAATCTATATTATAGTAAAGATCCATCTGAAATAAAAAAAGCTCAAATTATTATTATACCTGGTACAAAATCTACCCTTTCCGATCTCCATTATATTAGAGCCAATGGAATAGCTTCTGCTATCTTGGATGCTCATAAATCTGGCTCTACCATAATCGGCATATGTGGAGGATATCAAATTATGGGAGAGGAGATTTTAGATCTAGAGGGTGTGGAGGGAGATATTAAGCATATGCCTGGACTATCCCTATTACCTTTAAGAACCTATATGACCCATGATAAGATAACTAATGAGAGTGAATTTATCCTTAATAGTGAATTTATAAATCATCAGTTATCAGGTGTTAAAAGAGATTATAAATTGGACTCATTTAATGTTAATATGAGAGGTTATGAGATACATATGGGACGCTCTGAATATACGTGTCTTAATCCTAAATATCTATTAATGAAGCCCGATGGAACTAAAGATGGGTATTGGTCAGAAGAGAGATTATTTGGTACATATATGCATGGTATATTTGACAATAGTAAATTTGTTGATCTCATTATTGCTCCATATTCAAATTTATTCAAAGATGAGCAGTATAATTTAAATTACAACCCATATCATTTTAGAGAAGATCAATTTGATAAACTAGCCAAGCTCTTTAGAGAGAGCGTAGATTTAGAGAAAGTGTATAAAATTATTAAACATTAAACATATCTATTATGATTTATGGACATGGAGACGATATTTATAATTATGATAGGGAGAATCTAATTAATTTTAGTACAAATATATCACCATTAATAGATAACAGAGATCTTTATAAATATCTGTGTTCCAAAATAGACTCAATCTCATCGTACCCTCATCCAGAGGCACTACCTTTTAAAGAGGCGTTAGCCAATTATAAGAGAATAGGAGTAGATACAATATTATGTACCAATGGGGCAATTGATGCAATATATACTCTTGCAGAGCACTATAGAGACTCTTTTTCTCAGATATTGTCTCCTACATTTAGTGATTATAAAGATGCATGTATGGCTTATGGGGCAATTAGCTATTCTATAAATAGTGTAGATCAAATTGATGAAAGAGAGGGAGTTGTTTGGATTTGTAATCCAAATAATCCTACAGGATCTGTAATATCAAGAGATAAGTTATTAGATCTTCTAACTCTTTTTCCTAATAAAATATTCATTATAGATACCTCTTACTCATATTTTACAAAAGAGAGACTGTTAGATTACGACCTTATATATGATTATCCAAATTTGATATTTATTGGGTCTATGACAAAAAACTTCTCAATCCCTGGACTTAGGCTTGGGTATATTATCTCAAATGAGCGGATGATATCAAAGATATCTTCAAAGAGTATGCCTTGGAGGGTAAACTCTTTGGCAATTAATGCTGGTGTTTTTTTGATAGATAGATCTTCTAAAATAGATCTTAATTATCTTCTTAATCAGAGAGAGGTTGTTGTTTCTCAAATAAATGCGATTAACTCATTTACTGCATATAACTCATCCACGCACTTTTTTATTGCTAAAACAAACAGAGATAGTGCTTCTAAATTGAAAGAGTATTTAGTAAATAATCATTCTATTCTTATACGAGATGCTTCAAATTTTGAAGGTTTAGATAGCTCCTATTTTAGAATTGCAGTTAGAGGAGAAGAAGAGAATAATAAACTTATTTATGCTTTAAAATGCTGGACACAAGAGTAATATTGATTATATCTTTGGTTATAGGCTGGGTTTTAGATCTTATATTTAGAGATCCAGAGTGTCAAATGCATCCAATAGTATTATTGGGTAGATCAATCTCTTTTTTTGAGAGAGTATTAAATAGAGGAAATTATCTATTGTTTAAAGGCGCTATAATGGCCATATCTATTATATCTATTTTTGGTTTAACTACAATGGCTATCTCTTATGGGTTGGAGTTTACTAATGAGTACATTCAGATTATTATATATGCAATTATCATCTTTTTTATGATATCTGGGAGCACTCTAATTTATGAGGTTAAAATGGTATTTTACGCTTGTAATCAATCTTTAGAGAGAGGGCGTGAGCAGCTCTCTAGAATAGTTGGGAGAGATACTAGCTCTCTTCAAATCACTGAAATTAAGAGAGCTGCTTTGGAGACGCTTTCAGAAAATTTGAGTGACGGAGTTATAGCTCCTCTGTTCTGGTTTATGATTTTTGGTCTTCCTGGAATAGTAGTGTATAAGGTGATTAATACGATGGATTCAATGGTAGGGTATAAAAGTGATAGATACATACTTTTTGGCCGATTTGCTGCAAAATTAGATGATGTAGTTAATTATATTCCAGCTAGATTGACCGCTATTTTAATTTTATTGTCGTATAATAGGTTGAATTTAATTCCATTTGTATTAAAATATGGAAAATCTCACTCTAGCCCCAATTCTGGATATCCAGAGTCGGCTCTTGCAGCAGTGCTTAATTGCCGATTTGGAGGGCCATCTACATACTTTGGTAAAGTTGTAGATAAGCCTTATATCGGATACAATAATAGAGACTTTAATGATTTAGATTTAAGAAAGTCTATATATATCAATAGAGTATCTGAGATTATAATGGTATTTATTGTCTCTTTAGTAATCTTTTTAATTAAGTAGTTATTATGGCCAAAATAGTTTATGTTTCTGGAGGCAGACGTTCTGGTAAAAGTGATTTTGCTCAAAATTTGGCTTTGCAGTTAAGTGATAAGCCAATCTATTTAGCTACATCAAGAGTGTGGGATAGTAATCATAAGGAGAGAATAGATCGGCATATTGAGCAGAGAGGAGATTTGTGGATTACTTATGAAGAGCATAGGGAGATCTCTAGATGTTGTTTTAATAAGGGAGATGTTGTGGTTATTGATTGCGTAACTCTTTGGGCTACTAATTTCTTTTATGACCTGAATTCAAATATAGATCTCTCTTATAGACTTATGAAAGAGCAGATTGAGTTGATGATTAATATTGATGCTACATTTATTTTTGTTTCTAATGAAATAGGTTTAGGCGGGATATCGTCAGATGAGATTCAATCTAAATTTTGTGATCTGCAGGGCATGATAAATAAGTTTATTGCACAAGTATCATCGGAGGCCTTTTTGATAGTATCTGGATTACCCATAAAATTGAAATAAATAAAATGAGAAATTTTACAATTACACCAAGTGATATCTCTGTTGAGAGAGAGTTAAAAGATAAAATAGATAACTTAACAAAGCCAAAGGGTTCACTGGGGTTATTAGAGGAGCTTGCAGTTCAAATTGGAATGATTCAATCTTCACTCTCGCCAAAATTAAATAATCCATATAATGTTATTTTTGCAGCCGATCATGGAGTTGCGGTAGAGGGTGTGAGTGCATCTCCCCAAGAGGTAACTCATCAGATGATTAGAAATTTTATTGAAGGTGGAGCTGGTGTTAACTTTTTGGCAAATCAGCATAATTTCAAATTGTTGGTTGTAGATGGAGGTGTAAATGCTAATTTGGAGTCGGTATCAGGTGTTATTGATAGAAAAATAGCTATGGGTACAAACAACTATCTTTATGGAGCAGCTATGACTCAAGATCAGATGGAGAGGGCAATTGAGGTTGGTTCTGAGGTTGTGGATATGTGCTTTGAGGATGGGTGCAATATTATAAGTTTTGGAGAGATGGGTATAGCCAATACATCGGCATCGGCACTTTGGATGAGCTTTTTAACAGGAATTCCTTTGGAGAGGTGTGTTGGAGCTGGGTCTGGACTTTGTAATAAAGGAATTGAGCATAAATATAATATTTTGTCAAAATCAAAAGAGCGCTATAGTGGAGATGGTTCTGTTTATGATATAATGAGATATTTTGGGGGGATAGAGATGGTTATGGCCGTTGGTGGAATGCTTAGGGCAGCAGAGAGAAAAATGGCAATTATAGTGGATGGATTTATTATGAGCTCATGTATGTTAGCTGCTTCTCAAATAGATGTTAATGTTTTGGATTATGCCATTTTTGGACACAAAGGAGATGAGGCTGGGCACAAGCTTTTAATCGATTTTATGAAAGTGAAACCAATTTTAGATTTGGGATTAAGGTTAGGAGAGGGCACAGGTGCTATTTGTGCATATCCAATAATTGATTCCGCTGTTAGAATGGTTAATGAGATGAGTTCTTTTGAGAAAGTACAGGTTACAAAGTATTTTTAATAGTCAAAAAATTATGAAATCTATCTTGGCTTCATTATCATTTTTTACTAGGCTCCCATTTTGGAAATTGGCTAATTTGGAGTCTAAACATTATGCAAGTGTTGTGCACTATTGGACCCTAAGTTCAGTGATAACTTCTGGAGTTATGGTTCTCTCTTTTTTTATTTTTAAAGAGATATTGCCTATGAAACTTGCATTAATTTTATCTTTGGGTTCAAGGGTATTAGTGACAGGAGCGTTACATGAGGATGGATTTGCCGATTTTTTTGATGGTTTTGGAGCAGGGAGAGATAAGGATAGAGTGCTTTCTATCATGAAGGATTCACATATTGGGGCTTATGGAGTTCTTGCTCTAATTTTTAATTATATCATACTTATTGAAACGTATTCATTATTAGATGTTACCAAGATATTTGTTTTAATGATTATGGCAGATGCTTCATCAAAATTTGTCTCCTCATTTATTACCTATCTTTTGCCATATGCAAGAGATAAGGAGGGGTCAAAAAGCGGTGTAATATATAGTAGTGTAGATTATAAAGGATTGATTGTATCTGTTTTATTTATCTCTATTTTGATATATCTGTTTTTTAGTTATGCTGTAATAGCCGCATTTTTGGTAATAACAATCTTCTTTTTAGTATATGTTTGGTTTCTTAAAAAGAGAATTGGTGGATATACTGGTGATTGTTGTGGAGCCTCTTATGTTTTTATGGAACTAATTTTTTGCATTATTTATTTAGTATTCAATACCAGTGTATGAAGATTATATTTATTAGACACACCTCTTTAAACATTGAAAAAGGGATCTGTTATGGACAGTCGGATATAGATGTGTCTTCTCAATTTATGGATGAGGCATTAAAAGTAAAGAACTCACTCGATGGATATATTGTAAAGAGTAGAGAGATAAAGGTCTACTCAAGTCCACTAATTAGATGTATTAAATTGTGTAACTTTTGTGGTTTTGATCCAATAATTGATAAAAGGTTGTTAGAGGTAAATTATGGTGATTGGGAAGGAGAGTATTGGAGTAAAATAGATGATCCAAATCTCAAACTATGGTATGATGACTGGGTGAATGTTAGAGCAACAAATGGGGAATCTCTTTTTGATTTATATGATAGAGTCTCTTTTTTTATTGATAATCTAAATTCTGATTCTAAGGAGAGTAATAATATTGTTTTTACTCATGGGGGAGTAATTATTTGTGCTATTAAATATTCTAAAAAGTGTTCTTGGGAGGAGGCGTTAGCGTTAAATCCTGATTATGGGCAGATAACGGAGTTATTTTTTGATTAAATCTGTTTAAAATGAGCATTGTATTAGTAAGGCATGGATTGACAGAATGGAACAGCAGCAAAAGATGTACTGGGTGGACAGATATCGGCCTTAGTAGAGTAGGGGTTCAGCAATCTATTGATTTAGCTAATTATTTGAATAATATAGGATATATTCCCTCTTTAATCTATTCATCGTATCTAAAGAGATCAATTGAAACAGCCAAGTATATTAGAGATTTGTTAGCTCCTAATCTATTAATTAATAGAAGATGGAGATTAAATGAGAACCACTATGGAGCACTTCAAGGGATGAGTGTTAATGAGATTGATGATGCTTATGGTGAGGAGTTTAGATGTAAATTTTTTAATGATTTCTATTTATCTCCTCCTTCACTCACAATAGATGATTGTCGTCATCCTCAAAATGATAAGTTGTATGATTTGATCTCTCCAGATTATCTGCCGTGTGGAGAGTCATTTTATGACCATTTTTGTAGAGTAGATATTTTTTGGAGGAGATTGATAGAGAGTTATAAGCAAGATAAAAGAAGTAGGCTGATTGTTTGTCATGGTAATACAATAAGAGCCATAATGATGTCTCATTATGGCCTAAATATAGAACACTATTTTTCTATAGATGTAAGTAATTGTACTACAATTAGGTTGGATGTTGATTAAAATTCTATTCCCTCTCTTGCATCCACCCCTTTTGTATAGTAGTGCTTAATCTCTTTCATTTCGGTGACAAGATCTGCTAGTTCAATTATAAAATCTGGAGCATACCGACCTGTTATTATAATCTCTTTTTTAGGATCTTTTTTGTTTAATAGATTAATTACTTGCTCTTTTGATACCAAATTGTAATATAGAGCAATATTTAGTTCATCCATTACAATAATATCATATTCAGAATTGCAGACAATATTTTCTAGCTCTTTTAATCCCTCTTGAGCGGAATCAATATCGTATTGTTCAGGAGTTCTAACAATAAAGCAGCCATTCCCGTACTGTTTAAGAGTTATATTTGGTAAATGTTTTAAAACTGTTTCAATTTCGGAGTAGTGTTTGCCTTTAACAAATTGCGAAAAGAATATTTTTTTTCCTGCGCCATGTGCTCTAACGCTAAGGCCCAATACAGCGGTTGTTTTACCTTTACCGCAGCCAGTATATACATGTATATAACCTCTCATTTTTGTTTTATTATAAATTATCGTCTTTTAAACAGAGATGAAATACCTTTAGTAAAATCATCAAAGGATTGTATAGGATAATTGGTATTACTATTATTGAATTCAAACTCACCTTCAATTGAAATAAAATCTTGTATTGGATAGATGAGCATAAACGTGTTGTTTTTAAAGTATCTATCTAAATAGTCTGGAATCTTTTCCATTTTTTTATGATATGATTCTCCATTAGACCTACTCATTACAATAACTAGATTATCATCCTCTTTTAACTCTCTTGAAATTATCAGAAAATCGTCAAAGTTGAAGTCTGGATTAAAAACGGCAGAAATAGGGAATTTTTTCTGGACCTCTTTGATATAGGATAGGGTGTTTTCATTAGAGTAAAAATGAATTTCTGATCCTGTATTTCGGCCTATATTCCACACTCTCATTAGCCATATAGCAAAGCCACTCTCCCTTTCTGCACCTGATGGAACAACAACAATATGTCTTTTTATTGTGGCCAGAGGCTGAAGAGATTTATAGATTATTGTTGTAGTGCAACACTCATTGATAACCCCTTCTGCAAATCGACCTAAAAAAGTTGATGAGATATCTTTCTTTATATGTAATCCAAGTATTAGGTCTGTAATTTTATTCTCTTTAATTACATTTTTTATTCCAGTAATTGGATTCGTGTCATATCTCATTAATTCGTGAATATAATTATCAGATGCAGCAGCTGTATTAGAGGCTTTTTCTAGTAACTTTCTTGCTTTACGATCATTATTGTCACTTGCTTGGTTATCGTCAATAATATTTAGAGCATATAGCCATTTTCTATTTTTACTAGACTTTATTATTACACCTAGGTTTACAAGCTCTTCTACTGAGTCTAAGCTATTAATTGGGATCAGTATCCGCTCTTTTATTGAGGTACTCTCTTGAGAACTTTGACTCTCCTCCTCTAAAGCTAAAACTCTTGCCCCTTTTTGAGTAACAAAAGTAGATATAGTACAAGTAACCAATATCATTAAAATGGTTCCATTTAGAATACTCTCATTTAAAAGTCTAATTGCTTCTCCAGATTCTGAATAGCCTATTATTACATTATATCCGACCAATACAACTGCTAGCGTAGCAGCTGCCTGAGCATTGCTAAGACCAAAAATAATGTTTCGTTCTGCTTTTGTAAATCTAAAACTCTTTTGAGTGAGCCATGCTGCAATATATTTAGCTGATGTTGCAATTACTGACATCACTATTGCTACTTTTATGGACTCATAATCTTTGAAAAAAACATTGTAATCTATTAACATTCCAACACCCAGTAAGAAGAAGGGAATAAAAAGAGCATTACCAACAAACTCTATTCTATTCATTAAAGGAGATGTAGAGGGTATTAGTCTATTCAGAGCCAATCCAGCCAAAAATGCTCCGATAATAGCTTCTATTCCAGCAGCCTCAACTAAAAAGCCTGCTAAAAAAACAATTCCGAGCACAAAGATATATTGTAGAGAACTTTCGTGATATCTTTTAAAAAACCATCTGGCAATTATTGGAAATATAGCCATGATAACAAAGCCAAAGAGAAGAGCAAAAAAGATGAGTTTAATCCAGAACTCAGAGCTTACCTCTCCAGATGTGGTTCCAACAACAGCTGCTAATACTAAAAGGGCCAAAGTATCTGTAATAAGTGTACCTCCAATTGTAATATTGACGGCTCTATTTTTAATAACCCCAAATTTGCTTACTATGGGGTAGGCTAAAAGAGTATGTGATGCAAACATACTAGATAGTAGAATGGATGTTTTTAAAGAAAAATTAAGAATGTATATGCCGCTAAAAATTCCAAGAACTGTTGGTATTATGAATGTATATAGTCCAAAAATTATACTTTTTTTACTATTCTTTTTGAAATCGGCCAAGTCTATCTCTAAACCAGCTAAGAACATAATATATAGTAATCCAACCATCCCGAAAAGTTCTATACTACTATCTCTCTCTAAAAGATTAAATCCATTGGGTCCAACAGCTGCACCTGCTATAATAAGACCAATTATATGAGGGATCCTAATTTTATTTAATAGAATTGGAGCAAAGAGTAGTATAAATAAGATTAAAGTAAAAATTAAAACAGGATTTGTGAGTGGAAATTGAACATCAACCCCAAAAGAAGCTAGTATTGTCAATAGATTATACATACTCTTAAATTATAAATTATAAACATTAAATTAATGGACTTAATAGTCTAGCAAACCCCTCTTTGATTTTATTTGATATATTTCTCTTTGCCCATTTTGAGCTAGCCAGAGATTTACAGCGATCTGTGTCAATAATAAATTGATTCTCTATTTTTAATGCAATCTCTGGATTGTATATTATGCCTGTTATTTCAAAATTATGTTCTAGAGATCTATTATCCATATTTGCTGATCCAATTATACAAAATTCACTGTCAATTGATATAACTTTGGAGTGGTTAAAACCTCTTCTAAATAGATAGACTTTTACACCAGCCTCCAATAATTCTGTAGCGTAAGACATTGATCCCCATTGTGCAATATTAGTGTCAGATTTTTCAGATAACATCAAAGAGACCTCAACGCCACCAAGTGAAGATATTTTCATTGCGTTAACAATAGACTCGCTGGGAGTAAAGTATGGAGTAACAATAAATATCCTTTTTTTTGCCATTGTAATTGCAGTAAAGTAACACTGCATTATACTAGCCCAATCTGAATCTGGCCCAGATGTAATAATTTGGGTATATATTCTTTTAATTGGAGGGGATAATTCAATATTTGGTATTAGTGGTTGGGGATAGTATTTTTTATTTTTTCTTCCAAATTGTCTATTAATTATAAAAAACCTATCAAGTAAAAAACAGGATTGAAGAGCTGTAACAGATTCCCCTCTCATCTTAATGTGAGTGTCTCTCCACTCTGGGAAATTACCTCCATTATAATATCTATCGGCAATATTAACACCACCAATATACCCAACAATACCATCAACTACCAATATTTTTCTATGATTCCTATAATTTAATTTAGATGTGGGAGTAAGAAATTTAACAGGTGCAAACTCCAATATTTCAACTCCATTTTGAGCCAAAGAGTTTATGAATTGTTTTGACAGACTCCAGCATCCCACGCTATCATACATAATTCTAACCTCTACGCCCTCTTTGGCTTTTGAAATGAGTAGTTTGTGAAATTTTTTCCCAATCACATCTTCTTCAATGATATATGACTGTAAATGAATATGTTGTGTGGCTTTTGATATCTCTTCGTACATTGAATCAAGCGCCTCTTTACCAGAAAAATAGACATCAATTTGTTTGTCAGAGGTAATAAGGCTTTTACTGCTGCGAAGATTTAGCATTACCAACTTCTCATATTTTTTTAGATCTATTGGAAGAAGTTCTGGATTAGATTTTAGTAATCGTAATTGGTTATTTGCGGCAATTCGTTTGACTCTCTCTTCTCTAGCACCCTTTCTATCATATATCTTTCTCTTTCTAAAATTCTGCCCAAGAAAAAGATATAGAATTAATCCAATATATGGTAGCAATAAAATAACAATAATCCATGAGAGTGATTTTACAGGATCTAATTTTCTGTAAATAATCATTGAAGAGGCGTATATGGCCAATACTAAATATGTAATATATAGTATTAAGGATATATATTGATAAATTACCATATGGTAAGTCTTTTAAAACAACTATATTTTTTTCTGTGCAGTATATAATACAGCCACTCCACCTGTTAGTGTCCTATATCTTAAATTTACAAATCCAGCTCTATTTAGTTCATCTATGAAATAGTCGTATTGAGGGAAATCTTTAACAGATTCTGGAAGGTATTTATACGCCTCTTTATCTTTTGAGATAACAGACCCTATTAATGGAAGGATTGTATTAAAATAGAATAGATATAATCTTTTCCATATAATATTTCTTGGAACAGCAAACTCTAAAATTGAGATACAGCCCCCTCTTTTTAGTACCCTGTGAATTTCTTTAAGCGCTATATTTCTGTCTTGAAAATTTCTAATCCCAAATGCAATTGTAACTGCATCAAAGGTTAAGGGGGTAAAAGGGATCTCCTCTGCAGAGCCTAAAATAAACTTTGGTTTATCATTTGTTATTGCTGTGGCTTTATTGCTAATTATAGCACTATTGCATTTAATATTTGCAATGTCTAACATCTTTTGAGCAATATCAACTCCAACTACTGATATTCCCTCTTTATACATCTCAATTGATAAGTCCCCTGTTCCACAAGCAAGGTCTAAAACATATTTTGCATCTTTAGATTTGATATGTTTTATTACTCTTTTACGCCATTTTCTATCTATACCAAAGGATAATATACGATTCAACCTATCGTAATTCTCTGCTATATTATTAAACATTGCAGAAATATTCTCTCTCTCTTTATTTAATGTACTCATAATATGCAGTTATTCGATATACTCATTAATGTAACCTAGAGACTCTTCATCTACTCTTAGTTCACCTTTTGTTACATGGCCTAATAGTGTAATCTCAACATGACTGTTATATATATAATCTACAAATTTCCCCTCTTGTTTTGAGTTTACAGATATTAATATAGATCCATTATCCTCATTATACAGAAACTCTTTCTCGGAAATTTCGGAGTCCGATGTTATATCAAAACCTAAGGAGTTGACAGAGCATGCCTCAATTAATCCTACAAAAAGACCTCTACCTTGCAAAACATGAGCACTCTCTAGTAGAGAATTCTCGATGGCATCTAAAATTACTTCAACAACAGAGCTGTTATCAGCCTCTTTTGTTTTATAATCTCCAACTAAATAGATTGTATCACCTTTCTTATTAAAGCAAATAGGTATAGAATTAGGCTCTTTTGATAATTCTGGGCTAAATGAATGATTAGAAAAATGTTCTATACTCTCTTTAAGTTGAGTACTTTGTTTAAAAATTTGAGAT
>LUYZ01000090.1 GCA_001603425.1 Bacteroidales bacterium Bact_08 | reverse complement strand
TAACACCTCTTTTGTTTTTTCTATATCGCCTTTAGCTTTATAAGCCTCTGCTAAATATGAGAAAGCATCTCCATTTACATCGTATCCATTGGCAATAGCTTTATTAAAAAAACGAATCGCTCTATCGAAATCTTGAACCATAAATGCAGTAAGTCCAGCATAATAAACAAGGGCTGTATCCATTGAGTTTAATATTTTATGTGAAGAGACATCTGCCGCTTTTTCGAAATAGATAGAAGCCAAATCGAACTTACCTAAAGTATATTTAGACATAGCTTCATTAAAATACTTGCCTTTAAGAGATTGCATTAACTCTGTAATATCCTTAGTACTACGACCTCTATCATCCACTTCTGAGGCTCTAACAATACTCTCAAAAGCTTTATCTAAAGGATCAATGTCTATATAGTTCTCTTTGATAACCCAAGCAGCCAACTCGCCAGCTTCATTATAATAGAGTTTTTTATCGGCATAATGATCTACAGTAAGAACAACGTCACCAATAGTAACTGTCTCTGTATTTTCAATTCTTTGATCTTTGAGTAGAACTTTAATTTCAACTCTAGAAGCACCAAGCCATATTGACTTAATTGGAGCTTCATAAACACCCATATAAGCAGAAGCCAAAGTTGTCCAAGTTTTTGGATTTGTTGCTCTTTTAGCATTTTCAGAAGCACTTTTGGCTCTATCCAAAGCTTTTAAGGCATCTGAAACCTCTTTTGGTTGTGCTCCTAGCTGGATTGTTACCAACATTACAAGAGCGAATAATAATTTTTTCATTTTGAATATTCAGATTTTTAAGATTAACAATATAATAGTTTATAATTCGTCTATATTTTCTGGAGGTCGCTCCTCGCTCTTATTTACATTACATACAGCGGCTATTCTATCTCCTTCTCTAATATTAATAAGTTTTACGCCCTGTGTTGCTCTTCCTGCAACTCTAATATCGGAGACAGGTACTCTGATGGTAATGCCTGATTGATTTATAATCATTAAATCGTTCTGGTCACATACATACTTAATTGCAATAAGCGCACCAGTTTTCTCAGTAATATTGATTGTTTTAACTCCTTTTGCTCCTCTACTGGTAATTCTATAATCATCTAAAGGAGATCTCTTACCATAACCATGTTCGCTTACTACAAGAACGTTATAAGAGTCATTATTCTCCTCATCAGACGTAGTATCTACACATATCATGCCGATAACCTCATCTGTTTCCGATATAGAGATTCCTCTTACTCCAGAACCAGTTCTTCCTATTGGCCTAACATCCTCCTCATTAAATCTAACACACTTACCCTCTTTAGCTGCTAGAAGAATTTCACATTTACCATTAGTTAAAACTGCCTCAAGTAACTCATCGCCATCTCTAACTGTAATTGCATTTACTCCATTTGCTCTTGGTCTTGAATATGCCTCTAGTGAAGTTTTCTTTACAATACCCTTCTTAGTAGCTAATAAAATAAAATTATTATTAATAAACTCTGTATCACTTAATTTTGGAACATTAATATATGCACAAACTTTATCTTCCTGACCAATATTCAAAACATTCTGAATTGCTCTTCCTTTTGAAGCCTTAGATCCCTCTGGAATTTCATATACTCTTAGCCAGAAACATTTTCCTTGCTGAGTAAAAAAGAGCATTGTGCTATGCATATTTGCTACATAAATATGCTCAATAAAATCTTCATCTCTTGTATTACTACCTTTTACTCCAATTCCCCCTCTATTTTGTGTTTTGTACTCAATAAGCGGAGTTCTCTTAATATATCCCATTCTAGATATTGTAATTACGACATCTTCATCTGGATAAAAATCTTCTGGATTAAACTCACCCTCAGAAGGAACAATAATAGTTCTTCTTTCATCGCCATATTTATCTTTAAGCTCCACTAACTCATCCTTGATTATACCCATCTGTAAAGACTCATCGGATAAAACGCTTGTTAAATATTCTATTAACTTAACAAGCTGATCATACTCTCCCTGAAGCTTTTCTCTCTCTAAACCAGTTAATTGTCTAAGTCTCATCTCTACTATTGCAGATGCTTGAGTTTCTGAAAACTCAAATCTGTTCATTAAAGATGTTCTAGCCTCATCAACAGTTTTCGAAGATCTTATTATAGCAATTACTTCATCAATAAAATCAAGGGCCTTTAATAGAGCCTCTAAGATATGAGCTCTCTTTCTAGCTTGCTCTAACTCATATTGAGCTCTTCTTACAACAACATCGTGACGATGTCTTACAAAATATTTAATTAACTGCTTTAAATTTAATAATCTAGGACGACCATCTACCAAAGCAATATTATTAACAGAAAAACTACTTTGTAGAGGAGTCATTTTAAATAGGGTATTTAAAATAACATTTGCAACAGTACCTATTTTGAGTCTAATTACTATCCTCATTCCTGTCCTGTCACTCTCATCATTTATATAAGCAATACCCTCAATTCTCTTCTCTTCGACAAGTTCAGCTATTTTTTCAATTAGCTCTCTCTTATTTACTAAGTATGGTATCTCCGTAACAACAATTGTCTCTCTTCCACTCTCATTAACCTCTACATCTGTTTTAGCTCGCATTATTATCCTACCTCTGCCAGTCTCAAATGCATCCTTTATACCCTGATAACCAGTTATGATAGCACCCGTTGGAAAGTCTGGACCTTTAATAAACTGCATTAGTTCATCGGTAGTAATATCTCTATTGTCTATATAAGCACATATAGCATCTACACACTCACTTAAATTGTGAGGAGGCATATTTGTGGCCATTCCCACAGCAATACCAGAAGCACCATTTAATAAAAGTAACGGAGCTTTTGCTGGTAAAACAACAGGCTCTACCAAGGAGTCATCAAAATTTGGTTTGAAGTCTACAGTATCTTTATCTAAATCGGCCAAAACCTCTTCAGATATTTTTCTAAATCTAGCTTCTGTATAACGCATAGCAGCGGCTGAGTCTCCATCAATAGACCCATAGTTACCTTGGCCATCTACTAACATATATCTCAAACTCCACTCTTGTGCCATTCTAACCATAGCTTCGTACACGCTGGAATCTCCATGTGGGTGATATTTTCCCAACACCTCACCTACAATACGTGCAGATTTTTTAAAAGAGGCACCAGATGTTAGACCTAAATCATACATCCCATATAGTACTCTTCTGTGAACCGGTTTCAACCCATCTCTGACATCCGGAAGTGCCCTTGAGACAATTACCGACATAGAATAGTCGATATAGGCACTCTTCATCTCATCCTCTATATTTATCTTAATAATTCTAGAGTTGTTCTCAGATTCATTAATCATCTTATATTTGCAATTTTATTTTAAAAAAGAGGTGCTAAATTACAAAGAATTTATCTCTTGAACAAATTCAATATATATTTGTCATTATTGTAAATATTTAAACCAAGAAAATGAACCGCCAACTATCAGAAGAATTGAACCAAATTTTGTCATACAGTAAGGAAGAGGCAATGAGATTGGGTAGTTATACAATTACCCCAGACCATATTGTGTTAGGTATCATTAGACATCAAGATAATGAGGCTTTTGAAATAATAAATAGACTAGGAGCAGATTATAAAGAGATCAAAAAAAGAATAGAAAATGCGATTATTATAGGAGATCAAACTATTCCATTTGACCATAGTGACAAAATAGTTCTATCTAAAGAGGTAGAGAAAGCTACTAGAACTATGTATCTAGAGGCTAGAGCTTTTGCAACTGGACAACCAACTTCTGCTCACCTACTCTTATCTATTATCAAATCTGGATACTCCGAATTCATCTCTATTTTTGACTCATATCAAATTACTTATGAGACAATAAAAGCAACTTTGGCAGGAAAAGACAATATTACATCAAAAGTATCTGAAGAGGATGCTCCTATGTATAATGGTAAACAGTTAAATATAAAACCAAAACAAGAGAGTATATTAACTTCTAATAAATCTGAAACTCCAGTTATAGATAGTTTTGGTTACGATTTAACCAAAGCCGCTCAGGAAGATAGACTAGATCCTGTTGTTGGTAGAGAAAAAGAGATTGAGAGGCTAGCACAAATTCTAGGAAGACGAAAAAAAAACAACCCTATAATTATTGGAGAGCCTGGAGTGGGGAAATCAGCTATTGCAGAGGGATTAGCAATAAGAATTGCTAAAAAAAATGTCTCCAGAGCATTAGTTGATAAAAGATTGATCTCTTTAGATATCGGATCCATTGTAGCAGGAACTAAATATAGAGGACAATTTGAGGAGAGAATAAAGGCTATCTTAAATGAACTAAGTAAAAATAGACATATTATCCTATTTATAGATGAGATCCATACAATTGTGGGGGCTGGTGGAGCATCTGGATCACTAGATGCGGCAAATATGCTTAAGCCAGCATTAGCTAGAGGTGAAATTCAATGTATTGGTGCTACAACTCTTGATGAATATAGAGAGTTTATAGAAAAAGATGGAGCCTTAGAGAGAAGATTTCAGAAAGTTATTGTAGAACCAACCAACTATGATGAGACATACAATATTCTCGTTAATATTAAAGGTCATTATGAAAAGCATCACAATGTGGTTTATACTCCAGAGGCAATTGTGGCATGTATTAAGCTCTCTCAAAGATATATATCGGATCGATGCCTACCAGATAAAGCTATTGATGCTTTGGATGAGACTGGGTCAAGAGTACATCTAAGAAATCTTAAAACTCCAGATTTTCTTATAAAACTAGAGGAAGAGATAGAACAAATTGTAACTAAGAAAAGAGAGGCAGCAAAAAATAACGAATTTGAAAAAACTCTTGAGTATAGAGATCTTGAAGCTAAAAAAACAATTGAACTAGAAGATGCTAAGAAAAAGTGGCAAGAAGAGGTAAAATCTAACCCAAGTAAAGTAGACGAGAATGATGTTGCAGAGGTGCTATCTATGATTACAAGCGTACCTGTTTATAAACTTGCCGAAAAAGAGAGTGATAGACTATCAAAAATGGATCAAGAGATAAAGAGAAGAATAATTGGGCAAGATCACGCTGTTGAGAAGGTTGTAAAGTCTATTCAAAGAAACAGAGCTGGACTAAAAGATCCTAATAAGCCTATTGGCACATTTTTATTTTTGGGGCCGACAGGTGTAGGTAAGACTCAATTGGCCAAGATATTATCTGAATATCTTTTTGACAGCCCAGATAATCTCATTAGGATAGATATGAGTGAATACATGGAAAAATTTGCAATTTCTAGGCTAGTGGGTGCGCCTCCAGGTTATGTAGGATATGAAGAGGGAGGGCAATTAAGTGAAAAGGTAAGAAGGAAACCCTACTCCGTTATACTTTTAGACGAGATAGAAAAAGCACATCCAGATGTGTTTAATATATTGCTTCAGGTTTTGGACGAAGGTCGTTTAACCGACAGTAATGGAAGGCATATAGATTTTAGGAATACTCTATTAATTTTAACCTCCAATATTGGTAGTAGAGAGGTAAAAGAGTATGGAGCTGGCTTAGGATTCTCCAATGCAACAAAACGAAATTTGTCTGATAATACAAAAATAATAATTGACAAAGCTCTTAAAAAAACATTCTCTCCAGAGTTTTTAAACCGTTTAGATGAACAAATTTTGTTCAATACTTTAAATAAAGATGATATTTGCAAAATAATTGATATTGAACTTAATGATCTTTTTGTTAGGGTCATTAATGCTGGATACTCTCTTTCAATAAGTCTTGAAGCTAAACAATTTGTTGCAGATATGGGATATGATCCTCAGTATGGAGCTAGACCACTCAAAAGAGCTATTCAAAAACAGATAGAAGACCCTCTAGCTGAGGCTATAATTAGCGGCCAATTTAAATTTGGAGACAAACTATTTATTGATGTAGATAAAAACGAGTTAGATAGTAACGGCTTGCCAATAAAACTTTGTGTTTCCAAGATTGGAGACTAAGTAATATTCCGAATTTTTTGAGCACTCATTTTCTATTATTGAATTGAGTGCTCTTTTTTTGGGAACTCTTGTATAATTATTACTGTTCACAACAAAAACAATTGGGGGTGTTTTCTTACTTGACTTAAATCCAAGTTTAGAGTAACAACAATCAGCCATCTTCCACTCATTGTCTGAATAGCTCATAATTTCATCTGGAGAGAGCTTATTTACAAAGTGTTTTAATAATTTACCCATACCGCCAATAACACGAGAACTACCTATATTTGCATATCTCACCCATTCATATGACTTAATAGCTCTTCCATCTCTAACAAGTGTTCTATAACCAGAAAATGCTGCAATAGACACTACCCTATTATTATACACTAGCGCATATCTATACTTTGCTTTTGCCGCACCAAGAAGATGGTTATCAATCAAAAAAGAGTTACTCATAATAGCATCAATCTCTTTAATTTCACAGTTTCTTGCAAAAAAAGTTTCTCCTCTACCCAATATTGCTAATAATCTATTTTTTATAATACTATTCTTGGAATACCATATATCGTAGTGAATAACCACTTTATTTGAGATATTTATAAACTGACCAATTATTTTTGAATCATTCTTATATGTGGGATTTCTATCTACCAATTCTAATATTAAATCTTTTGATTTTATATATATCAGATTATGAAATAGATCAAAATCAATATCATTTTCTTGTAAAAACACACTTATCTCTGAAACAAATAACGAACAATACATCACTAATTACTAAAGATTTAATTTTTCAAATTTATAATAAATAGCTTTTAAATACTAAAAAATTTGGATTTATAGATA
>LUYZ01000006.1 GCA_001603425.1 Bacteroidales bacterium Bact_08 | reverse complement strand
TGGATGATTGAGCCGATAGATGCGTTGGAGTTAGAAATTAATTTAGGATATTAATTTTTTTTTAAAAAAAGCATTTGTTTATAAAAAAACATATATATTTGAACCCAACAAAAAAAGGAAATGAATAGATTTTTGAATATACACACTTTGCATCATCATCATCTGTCAAATTATTTGGCGGGCGTGTTGTGCTATTGTATATTTAAAGATTCGTAATAGAAGTTTTTAATTTCAGCATATAAGGGCTTGCCATTTGGCAAGCCCTTTTTTTATTTTTTAATTTATGATAAGAGTAGCAATTCAAACAAAAGGAAGGTTAAATGATGAGTCTCTCTCTCTTTTAAGAGACTCCGGACTTAATTTAGAATTAAGTAAACGAAAGTTAATATCAAAATGTAGCGATTTTCCATTAGAAATTCTCTATTTAAGAGATGATGATATTCCAGATGCTGTATCTTCTGGTATTGCAGATATTGGAATTGTTGGATATAATGAGGTTTTAGAAAAAAGATCGGATTTAGTTATAGATAAAAAGCTAAGTTTTGGCAAATGTCGTCTATCTCTTGCTATCCCAAAAACAGACCTCTATTGTGGAGTGGAGTATTTTAATAACAAGCGAGTAGCAACATCATATCCTAATATCCTAGAGAGATATTTTAAAGAGCGTGGTGTATCGGCAAAAATTCATCAGATAGCAGGATCTGTTGAGATTGCTCCCTCAGTTGGGATGTCTGATGCAATATTTGATATTGTTGGAACAGGAGCGACATTAATATCCAATGGATTGAAAGAGGTTGAGGTTGTTTTAGAGTCTCAAGCAGTAATTGTCGCAAACAAGGAACTCTCACTTGAAAAAAGGAAAATTGTAGACCAGTTGATTGTTAGAGTTGAAGCAGTAGAGAGGAGTCGAGGAATGAAATATCTCTTGATCAATCTTCCAGATAATATGATAGATAAGGCCTCTTCTATTGTTCCAGGATTAAGAAGTCCCACAATTTTACCATTAAGTCAAAAAGGGTGGTGTTCGATGCATGTTGCTGTTAGTGAAAACGGACTATGGCCCAAATTAGAAGAGTTAAAAGCAATCGGAGCAGAGGGAATCTTAGTTCTCTCTTTAGATAAAATATTACCATAAAAATATAAAAACATGAAAATTATTATAAATCCATCAACGGATCAGTATCAAAATCTTTGTAGGAGAGAGAGTTTAAATAAGGAGTTAACAGAACAAGCAGTAAGACAGATTGTTGAAGATGTCAAACTAAATGGAGACTCAGCCTTAGTAAGACTTACATCTCAGTTTGATAGAGTTAAAATAGATTCTCTGTATGTTTCTCAGGAGTTTATTGATGATTCAGAAAAGTATGTTTCTGATAGATTAAAGATAGCTATTAATAGTGCAATTAGGAATGTTATAAAATTCCATTCATTTCAAAAGAGAGAGACTGTTGATGTGATAGTAGGTAAAGGAATAGAGTGTTCAATTAAATATCTTCCCATAGAGAGAGTTGGTATATATATTCCCGGTGGTAGTGCTCCGTTATTTTCTAGTGTAATAATGTTGGCAGTTCCTGCACTAATTGCTGGTTGTAAGGATATTATTCTATTTACTCCTCCAACTGTAGATGGAGAGATTTCCAGAGAGATTGCATATACCTCAAAAGTTCTGGGAATATCCAATATAGTAAAGGTTGGAGGAGCTCAAGCTATTGCAGCCATGGCATATGGTACAGAGAGCATTAAGAGTGTTGATAAAATATTTGGACCCGGTAATATGTTTGTTAATTGTGCTAAAGAGCTAGTATGTAAAGATGTATCTGTAGATATGTTTGCTGGACCATCTGAATTATTAGTTATTGCCGATGATAGTGCAAATCCTACATATGTTGCCTCAGATCTACTATCTCAAGCCGAGCATGGTATAGATTCTCAGATTACCCTTTTATCTGATAGTTTAGAGTTTATAGAGTCAGTTGTTTTGCAGTTAGATGTTTTAACTAAAGGTTTAAAGAGAGCAGAAATAATAATACAATCATTGAAATCTGCAAAGGCAATTCTTTTTGAATCAATTAGTTTAGCAATAGATTATGCAAATATATATGCTCCTGAGCACCTAATTATTTCTACAAAAGGAGGCGATGAGGATGCTCTAAAAATCAAGAACTGTGGATCTCTCTTCATTGGACCCTTCTCAACAGAGAGTGCAGGTGATTACGCTTCTGGAACAAATCACACTCTGCCTACTTCTGGGTGGTCTAAATCAGTGAGTGGTGTGACTGTAGATAGTTTTACTAAGAGTATGACAATTCAGAAGTTAACAAAAGAGGGTTTAGAGTCAATATCTCAAGATATTATCGAGATGGCCAATGCCGAAGGTCTGGATGCTCATGCTCTTGCTATAAAGGCAAGAGTAATTAATAACTTTAATTAAATATGATTATATGTTTAACTTAGAACTTTCTATAAGAGATAATATTAGATCACTTACTCCTTATTCAACGGCAAGAGAGGAGTCTAAAATCAAAACAATTATTAGTTTGGATGCAAATGAGAATCCGTTTGTATCAGATTTTAATAGATATCCAGAATCAATCCCTCATAATATAATATCCACACTATCTAATGTTTTAAATGTAGATAGTGACTCAATATTTGTCGGAAGTGGTAGTGATGAGGTAATAGATCTATTAATTAGACTTTTTTGTGTCCCCTCAAAAGATAGTATTATTGTTATGGATCCTAGTTATGGGTATTATGAGGTGTCGGCAGCAATTAATGATGTTATTGTAAAAAAAGTTGAATTGTCCCCAGATTTTATGCTTGACTACTCTAAAATACTGTTAAATATTGACCAGACAACAAAGATGATTTTTATATGTAGCCCAAATAATCCTACTGGAAATCTTTTTGATAATGAGACTATTTTGGAGGTTGCAGAGAATTTTAATGGAGTTGTTGTTGTAGATGAGGCATATATAGACTTTTCTACTAGTGATGGTTTTGCTAAATATATTAATAGGATACCAAATTTAGTAGTTCTTAGGACTCTATCAAAATCTAAAGGGATGGCTGCAATAAGAGTAGGTTATGCGTTGTGTTCAAGTGGTATAGCGCGCTATCTACATAAAATTAAGTATCCATACAATATAAGCTCATATAGCCAAAAGATGGCACTAAAGGCGATTTTAGCAGATAACAGTGTGCAAATAGAAATTATAAAAAGAGAGAGAAGCAGGGTTGCATTGCGATTAAGTCAAATAGTTGGTGTTGAGTCTGTTTTTCCATCAGAAGCAAATTTTTTATTGGTTAAATTTAAGGATTCTTCAAAGGTATATGATTCTCTAGTTAAAGCAGGTGTTACTGTAAGAGACAGGTCTTCATTAAAATATTGTAACGGTTGCTTAAGAATTACCATCGGCACTCCCATTGAAAATGACTATTTATTAGATATTCTAAGTGGGAAATGTGAGTCTAGATATGAATCAGGAGTATTATTTAATAGAGAGAGTAAAGAGACTAATATATCTTTAAAAGTACATAAATCTCAAGTTTGGGGATGCTCCATATCTAGTGGAATTCCCTTTTTAGACCATATGTTGGAGATTTTTTCTCTTCACTCTGGTTTGTCTATTGAACTTAATGCATTTGGTGATACTAATGTAGATTATCACCATACAGTAGAAGATTGTGCAATACTAATTGGTAAAGCAATTAGAGAGCTTTATAGATGTAATAGTAATTTTCAGAGATATGGATATGTTTTGCCTATGGATGAATCAAAAACGTCATTAACACTAGATTTGTGTGGTAGATTTTATTTAAAGTGGGATGTAAAATTTACCGAAGAGAGGGTTGGAGATTTTCCAACTGGGCTGATTTATCACTTTTTTTATTCACTTTGTGCTAATGCCAAAATATCGTTGCATGTAAGTACATATGGAGAAGATTCTCACCATATGATAGAGTCAATTTTTAAGGCTTTTTCAAAATCTTTGGGATTGGCGCTATTAGAGTTAAAGTCAGAATATAAATTGTTTCCAAGTAGTAAAGGTTTAATAGATTAATGTATGGTAGCTATTTTAGATTATAAATCTGGAAATATTCGGTCGGTAAAAAATGCTTTAGATAGGTTGGGATATGATTCAATAATTACGAATTGTGAGTCTGATATAGAGAGAGCTACTCATATTATTTTACCTGGCGTTGGAGATGCATATAATGTTATGAATTATCTTATTAAAAGTAATTTATATAGTGTAATTAAAAGTATTAGTTCTCCTGTGTTAGGTATATGTATTGGTATGCAAATTTTATGTGCTAGTAGTCAAGAGGGGAATGTGCAATGTCTTAATTTATTTGATATTCCAGTAAAAAAGCTTGAAAGTTCTCAGAAATTACCTCATATGGGTTGGAATAGAGTATATGATCTTAGATCACCCCTTTTTAATGGGGTTAATGAAGGTGAGTGGTTCTATTTTGTGCATAGTTATGCTCCAATTTTATCACAAAATAGTATTGCTACTACAAATTATGGAGTAGAGTTCTCTGCTGCGTTAAATAAACAAAACTTTTATGGTACACAATTCCATCCAGAGAAGAGTGGAGACGTTGGACTAAAGGTATTAAGTAATTTTTTAATAATGTAAATATGAAAGAAAGTTCTAAGGTTAATCTATATCCCGCAATTGATCTTTATAATGGTAATTGTGTAAGATTAAGGCAGGGCTCTTTTGATAGTGTAGTAAACTATTCGTCTAATCCTGTAGAAATGGCAAAAATGTTTGATGAGTTAGGTTTTAAGTCGCTACACCTGGTAGACTTAAATGGAGCATTACAGAGTTCTCCAGTTCATTTGGATATTCTTAATAAAATAAAGATATCCACGAAGCTGGAGGTTCAATATGGAGGAGGCATAAAAACACACATAAGTGCTATAAAAGCGGTTGAAAATGGTGCAGATAGGGTAATATGTGGAAGTGTTGCTGTAACAGACAGAGAAGAGTATTTAAAGATCGTAGATTTATTGGGTAAAAGCCGCGTAATTTTATCGGTAGATTTTAAAGATTCTTTAGTTTATATAAACGGTTGGAAAAATCATAATAACAATAATATATATGATTTTATTGAATATATTGGTACAAAGAATATAAGCTCCGTTATTTGCACTGATATACAGAGAGATGGTATGTTGTCGGGGACTGCTATAGACTTCTATAGACAACTGGTAGATATGTATAGAGATATTGATGTAATTGCTAGCGGGGGATTCTCATCATTATTAGAGATAGATTCATTAGATAAAGTTGGTGTTAAGGGGGTTATAATGGGAAGAGCCTACTACCAAGGGATAATAAAAGATAAAGATTTAAAGTTATGGTTGCAAAGAGGATAATCCCATGTTTGGACGTCAATTGCGGAAGAACAGTTAAAGGTGTTAATTTTGATAATATGATTGATATTGGTTCGCCAATTGATATGGCTCGTGCTTATTCACAACAGGGAGCTGATGAACTTCTGTTTTTGGATATTAATGCAACAAAGGATAATAGTAATATATTCTATAAAATAATAGAGGAGATTGCGTGCAATATAAATATTCCGTTTACTGTAGGAGGTGGAGTTAGATCTGTGGATGATGTTGCAAGATTATTAGATTCTGGAGCTGATAAGGTTGCTATTAATAGTGCCGCTATTTATAATCCCAATTTAGTAAACAAGGTTTCTTCTCGTTTTGGTAATCAAATTCTTGTGATTGCTATTGATGCTAAAAAGTTAGATGATCGGCAAGTAGTATTTTCTGCTGGGGCGTCAAAAGCTTGTGAAAAAGAGTTATTGGAGTGGTCAGTTGAGGTTCAAGATAGAGGAGCTGGAGAGATATTGTATACATCCATAGATTGTGATGGTATGGTTAATGGATATGATTTAGAGAATCTTAAAATATTAAATGACAGGCTTAGAATCCCTCTTATTGCATCTGGTGGTGCAGGTAGTATGGATCACTTTTTAGAACTTTTTAGATTAGATTGTTCCAGCGCAGCGTTGGCTGCATCAGTTTTTCATAAAGAGGTTATAAAAATTAAGGAGTTAAAGAGTTATTTATTTAAAAATTCAATAGATATAAGATTATGTTAGACGTAAAAAATATAGATTTTAAAAAGAGTGATGGATTAGTTCCTGCTGTAATGCAGGATAGCAGAACTTTAAAGGTATTGATGGTTGGCTATATGAATAGAGATGCCTTTGAAAAAAGTTTAAGTGAGGGGTATGTAACCTTTTTTAGTAGGTCCAAAAATAGGTTATGGACAAAAGGTGAAAGTAGTGGAAATAAGTTAATGGTTGTTGATGTATATTTAGATTGTGATGGAGACACTCTTCTTTTTAAGGTTATACCTTCTGGCCCTGTTTGCCATAAAGGAGATTTAAGTTGTTTTAAAACCTCAGAATATGAAGGTTTTTTGGGAGTTTTATTGGAGACAGTGAAAAATAGAAAAATTGAGAGACCAGAAAAGTCATATACTACTTATCTTTTTGATAAAGGAATAGATAAAATATGTAAAAAGCTTTCAGAAGAGTGTGCTGAGACAATTATTGAGGCCGTTAAGGGAGAAAAAAATAAGGTGATATATGAAGCGTCAGATCTTATATATCACCTTATTGTTCTTTTAGAAGAGTGCTCTATTTCTGTGAAGGATTTAGAAAAAGAGTTGTTTTCTAGATACTCAAAAGATTAAAATAGGCCATAAATATTTCCATCATTATCGATATCTATGTTTTCTGAAGATGGATGAGCTGGAAGACCAGGCATTCTCATTATCTCTCCTGTAATAGGAACTAAGAAACCAGCTCCAGATGCAATTTCAATCTCTCTTACAGTTATTACGAAATCTTTTGGTCTTCCCAAAAGGTCTGGATTATCTGAGAGAGATTTTTGTGTTTTAGCCATACAAATTGCTAAATTGCTAAGGCCTAGGCTTTCAATTTTTTCTAAATTTGCTTTAGCTTTTAATGTGTAGTCAACTGCCTCTGCACCGTATATTCGTTTAGCTATGGTCTCTATTTTTGATGTAATACTGCTCTCTAATTTGTAAAGAGGAGTGAAATTTGGACAGCATTTTGTTGTTGCTTCAATAACCATATTTGCTAGTTCTACTGCTCCCTCTCCTCCTTTAGCCCATACATCCACAACAGAAACAGCTATAGCCCTATCTTTGCAAAAATTAACCACAAAATCTAACTCCTCTTGGGTGTCTGTAATAAATTTATTGATAGCAACTATAGGGGTAAGTGAAAATAGTTTAATGTTCTCAATATGTTTCTCTAAATTTGCAATGCCTTTTTTTAAATACTCTACTCCAGGAGTTTTTAGATCTTTAATTTGTTGTCCACCATGATATTTGAGGGCTCTTATGGTGGCCACCAATACTGCTGCATTTGGAGTTATATTTGCACTCCTACATTTTATATCTAGAAATTTTTCTGCACCAAGATCGAATCCAAATCCAGCCTCTGTAACTGTGTAGTCTGTAAGAGATAGTGCTGTTTGGGTTGCAACTACTGAGTTTGTCCCTTGAGCAATATTTGCAAATGGCCCCCCATGTATAATAGCAGGAGTTCCTTCTAGTGTTTGTACAAGATTTGGCTTAATGGCGTCTTTCAATAGAGCTGCCATTGCGCCATGAGCCTTTAGATCTTTTGCATATATCGGCTTTTTGTCAAATGTATATCCAATAAAAATGTTACCCAATCTCTCTTTAAGATCTTCTCTATTCTTGGCAAGGCATAAAATAGCCATTACTTCAGACGCTGCAGTTATGTCAAAACCAGTTTCGCGCGGTATCCCATGTGCCGTACCTCCTAAACCTACAACAATAGATCTCAAAGACCTATCATTCATATCCATAACTCTTTTCCAAGAGATAGTACGTGGGTCTAAATTTAGAGAGTTTGTTTTGCTCTGAATATTGTTGTCTATTAAGGCAGATAAAAGGTTGTGTGCCTTCTCTATGGCTGCAAAATCTCCTGTGAAATGGAGATTTATATCTTCCATTGGTAAAACTTGGGAGTATCCTCCTCCTGTTGCACCTCCTTTAATTCCAAATACAGGACCTAGAGATGGTTCTCTTAGCACAACTATAGATTTTTTCCCAATTTTATTGATTGCTTGAGAAAGTCCGATTGATACTGTTGTTTTTCCCTCTCCGGCAGGAGTGGGAGAAATAGCAGATACAAGAATTAGCTTTCCGTAATTGTTTGGATTTATGTATTTAAGAGGTAGTTTGGCTTTGTATTTACCATATAGTTCCAAGTCGTCAATATTTAATCCTATCTGAGATGCAATCTCTCCAATAGGTTTCATTTTTGCCTGCTTTGCAATTTCTATGTCTGTCATAACTTATTAGTTTATATTATAATATTATTAACAACAAAAAACAATTAATGTTTTATTAAAGAATCTCTTCTATCTCTTTAATTCCGCTTCTATTGAATATAACTCTAAATCTTTTGTAAAATATAGTTCCATTATATTTAAACTGCATAATAAAGTTGAGATAATAAATTTTTGATCCGTTAATCTCCTTATACTGATTGGTTTTATCTAAAACATAAAGAGGTACATATGGGTCATCCATCTTTTGCATATATGACCAAAGATTAAATCGTAATATCTCATTTATGCCAGATACTCTATATTCTGAATTAAGATCCATTAGGGCTCTATCTATTTGATATAGTTTTCTATATAAAATTGTTGTCTCTTGAGCATATCTATTATTTGCCTCTAATATTGGAGTTCTGTCTCTTATCTGAGTAACTTTTTTTGGAGCTTTGCTTTGATCTATGAAATCAAACGCCTCTTTCATCCATCCAATTTTAATTTGATTAATTGCAATGTCTGTCCTATTGTCAAAGTACTTAGATTTAAGTCTATGAGCAAAATAGAATCTTCCTAAATCTTTTATACGATCTTTTAGCATATAGCTAAATACTAGTGCTATAAACAGAGGAATTGTTAGATTTCCAAATTTTGTTTGAAAGGTAAATGCAATGGTTGTGGCAAAAATCATTGATATTCCTGCAGCGATGCTGAAATATAGCTGCTCCATAAATATTGCATCTTTTCGCTTGGTTGTTTTTAGGAAAAGTTCACTCTCGATATATTTTTTCAGTGATCCTGATTTAAATACCAATTGTCGATTCTCTTTAGGACATCCCTCTACGGCAACTTCAAATCCCATTGTTTTTCTATATTCAATTTCATCGGTTAAAAGGGCTAGAATATCGGAATATAGATTTGGAAGGACACTCTCTTCTGTTAAATGGTTGGTTATTCTAAATAGTTGTTTTTGTGTGACGTTACTTAGAAATTCGTCTCCAAAATGGATGTAATTAATCAACTGATCTTTTTGGCTTGAAAGCGCTATTTTATTATATATTTCTCTAAATTCTAATAGAATTTCTTTGCAGTCTTTAATTAACTTCTCAGTTAGATTCTTTTTATTCCCTTTATCACTCTGCTTAATCTTGATAGCTTCATTTCTTAATGAACTTTTATATATAGCACAAAACATTTTGATATTATACTCAAGATTATCCACCATTTTGGGAGAGTAACTAGAGATAGTTAGTTCTATTGCAGAATTAAGTAGAGTTAGAGGTTGGTTTGTGCTATCTTTTAATTTTGATAGAGAGAAAACAGGAGTGATAAATCTAATATTGGATCTTAAATCTTTGTAAAATTGAGATTTATGATATGTAAGAGAGTTGATATCTAGGCTGTATGGAATAAAGATCCAAGTATTAACAGCAAAGAGATTTTGGTCTTGTTTATAGCAATTAAACCCAAATTTAAATTCAACAGTAAAACTATCGTGTATTTTATGATTTACAGATATCATATTTGCTCTTAATTAATAATCAAAGATAATTATTAAAAACCTTTTTTATATTATCTTTGTTTTTATATGAAACATAAAGATTAAACTATGAAAAGGATATTAGTAACAGGTGGTGCAGGCTTTATAGGGTCTCATCTTTGCACTCGTTTAATAAATGAGGGAAATGATGTTATTTGTCTAGATAATTTTTTTACTGGATCAAAGGACAATGTTTTGCATCTGATTGGCAATCCAAGATTCGAGCTTGTTAGGCACGATGTTATTAATCCATTTCATGCTGAGGTGGATGAGATATATAACTTAGCTTGTCCAGCTTCTCCAATTCACTATCAATACAACGCAATAAAAACAATTAAGACATCTGTAATGGGTGCCATTAATATGTTAGGTCTAGCAAAAAGAGTAAACGCTAAAATCTTACAAGCATCAACTTCAGAAATCTATGGAGACCCAGAGATTCATCCTCAGACTGAGAGTTATTGGGGGAATGTTAACCCAATTGGTGTTAGGTCTTGTTATGACGAAGGTAAAAGATGTGCGGAGACACTTTTTGTCGATTATCATAGGCAAAATGGGGTTCGAATTAAAATAGTTCGTATATTTAACACCTACGGCCCAAATATGCATCCAAATGATGGGAGAGTTGTATCAAACTTCATTGTTCAGGCATTAAAAGGTGAGCCTATTACTCTTTACGGAGAGGGAACGCAAACAAGAAGCTTTCAATATGTAGATGATTTGGTTGAGGGCTTTATTAGATTAATGGCAACAGATGACTCTGTAACTGGTCCAGTTAATATTGGTAATCCAAATGAGTTTACAATTAAAGAGTTGGCCCAAAGAGTGGTTAAATTAACCAACTCAAAATCGGAGTTCATATACAAAGATCTGCCTAAGGATGATCCTAAGCAGAGACAGCCAAATATATCTCTAGCAAAAGGTCTTTTAGGATGGGAGCCAAAAATACAGCTAGAGGAGGGATTAACTAAAACAATTGAATATTTTCGCAACAAGATTATGTAGTCATGAATATTAATAATTCCGATTATACAATTCTAATCGTAGACGATGTAGATGCCAATGTACTATTGCTTAAGCTTCTTATATCAAAAGTTGGGTACAAAACCTTAACAGCTTATAATGGTAAGGAGGCGTTATCTATTATTGAGCAGAGTAAGCCAGATTTGATATTATTAGATATCATGATGCCAATAATGGATGGACATGAGGTGGCAAAAAGATTAAAGGAGATGCCTGGATGTTCGGATATTCCAATCATATTTTTATCGGCACTAAACTCTACTGATGATATAATTAAAGGGTTTCAAATGGGAGCTGCTGATTATGTCTCCAAGCCTTTTAACAAAGATGAGCTTCTAACAAGAATTAATCATCAAATTTCACTTATATATGCTACCAGAACTATTTCTCAGCAAACAGAGGAGCTTAAAAGAACAATTATTGGAAGAGATAAGTTATACTCAGTAATTGCTCATGATCTAAGATCTCCAATAGCTTCTATAAGAATGGTAATGGAGGTGTTGGTGAATGGAATATCCAAAGAGAGTATAGATCCAGATATGTATGAATTGCTAATTATGGCAAATAGATTAACAGATGATAGTTTTACACTCTTAGATAATCTATTAAAATGGACAAAAAGTCAGACTGGTAGAATGAGTACTGTTTTACAAGATGATGTTGAATTAATGACTTTAATTGCAGGAGTTGTTGATGTTTTAAGGGGTGTTGCAAGATTGAAAAATATTACAATTAATCTTAAAGGAGAGACAACAAGGCTGTGTAAGGTAGATATTGATATGGTCAAGACTGCAATAAGAAATTTAATTAGTAATGCTATTAAGTTTAGTTATGATGGCTCTTCTATTGATGTTATAATTGAGGAGGAGAGTGAGAGAGTTGTAATTCATGTTAAAGATACAGGAGCTGGAATAAGTAAAGATAAGCAGAGTCTACTTTTTAATATGGAGACTCACTTTACTAGTTTTGGTACAGGGAGTGAAGAGGGCTCTGGTTTAGGTCTCCTTCTCTGTAATGAGTTTGTAAAGAGAAATGGTGGTAAATTATGGTTTGTATCAGAAGAGGGTAAGGGATCTACATTTAGTTTTGATATTCCAGTAAAGAAAAAATAGGTTTGTGATCGCTTAATTTGGATTGGACCTTATAATATTTAAGAGCTCTAAATTCTGGAGAATACATTATATAGTCTATCCGGATTAAGTTCATTGTTCTAAAAAATGTACCACCTAGGCCAATCCCCGCTTCTCTAAATGCATCTTTTAATTTAGCATTAAGAAGTGATTGGTGTGCGTAACCATGTGGTGTTTCGTTGAGGTCACCCATTACGATTATTGGATATGAACTACTATTAATTATTGCAATAAGTTGATCTACTTGCTCTTCTCTTTTGGTGAAATTTCTCTTAAAGCTATTTAGAATATTTCCATCTCCTCCATATATTGTGCTATAGTAGCCAGTTGTTTGTAGATGAGTATTAATCACCCTAATTGTATCTCCCATAAAATTGATATCGGCAATAAGAATTGCATTTCCTGTATGTTCAAATTCAAGAATATAGTGATTAATTATTGGATATTTACTAAATAGTGCTATTCCAATTTTGTCTTTGTTAATTCTATATATGTTGTGCTCTAAAAATCCAAATTCACCTATAATTTCATTAATATTAAAGTAGTGGTTGGGTTGGAATTCTTGCATTGCAATAATATCTACATTATTATCTTGGATCATTTTTGCAATAGCAGGGAGATTAATATCTCTTTTATAGCTAAAGTAGTTTACATTATAGGTTGCAACTTTTAATTGTTTGCTGTTAGGAGTCTCAGTTTTAGTAATTATGTTAATACCAATAAAAGATGGAATTATGTTTAGATTGATTATTATTGAAATTAAAGGTAAAATAGCTATCAGTTTCTGAGTTTTTATCCAAAAGACTATAAGTGCAAAGTTGGATAGTAGAATAAGTGGGAAAATTATAGTAACCAATTGTATGTAAATATCTTTAGAAGGAGGAGTGCCAATTGATAAAAACATATAAATAGAGACTATAAGTAAAAAACAGGTCAGAAAAAAGATTATAACCCCAAAATAAAGTTTTACTGCTTTGATTCCCATAATTTTATTTTTTGCAAATAAACAAAAAAAAGTGTTAAGTTGTTTTGCTGCTATATATATTCTTAATATATTTACAAATAAATTAAGGTATAACTTAACCTAATAGAGCCGTGAAAAAGAGAGTATTAATAGTAGATGACAAAGCTACAATAGCAAAAGTAATTCAGGTTTATATATCAGAGATCTTTGATTGTGTTTATTTCGAAGATCCGATAAGGGCAATAGCTTGGATGCAAGAGGGTAATATGCCAGATCTAATCATCTCTGATATCAATATGCCCAATATGACAGGGATTGAGTTTTTGGACTATCTCAAAAAAAATGAGTTGTTCCGTTCAATTCCTTTTGTTATACTCTCCAGTGAAGATAGTACTTCTCAAAAAATTGAACTTTTAGAAAAAGGAGCTGACGATTATATATCTAAGCCATTTAATCCAATGGAGTTAAAGGTTAGACTTAAAAAGATAATATCTTGATGGTATTTGTCATATACATTGGTAAAAATAGTGATGTAATAGATCATCACTCTAAAATTATTGGTCCCAAGCTAAATATAGCTTCTGATATTTCAGAGGCAGAAAGGATAATCTCTTCTAATAATATTACATCTCAGTTGTTGGTTCTTTATGAAAAAGGGTCTATTAAAACTGATATTCCTAGAATAGAGTATTTAAAAAAAAGATTCCCATTTGCATATATAGTTTTGGTTTCGGATCTATTACCAAAAGAGGAGATTTTACCATATCAAAAAGCAGGAGCCAGTGACTCATCAAAATCTTATGTAGAACCGCAGAGACTGTTAAATGGAATTGAGTTTGTAGAGAGGAATCAAGATTTAATTATTGCCTCTTTAAAGACTCAAGAGCCCTTAGGGGTCTATAAGTGTCCGCTATGGAAAAGAGTATTTGATATTGCATTCTCTCTCTTAGCGCTCCTATTTTTGTCTCCATTTTTGTTATTAACTACATTGATAATCTTGATTGAAAGCCCAGGGCCAATAATATATAAGTCAAAGAGGGTTGGGAGTAATTATGTTGTGTTTGATTTCCTTAAGTTTAGATCTATGTATAAAGATGCAGACAGGAGATTAAAAGAGTTTATGGCTTTAAACCAATATAAGGAGTTGGAATCAGATGATTCTATTCTTGTTGGAGATAATTCTGCTAATAGCATTGAGAATAATGATTTAGATGATACTTGTTTTGTTTCAGATGATGATGTGGTTTCGGAAATGGCTTTTTTAAAGGAGAAGAAGAGTAAGGAGAAGAACGCTTTTGTTAAGTATGAAAATGACCCGAGAATAACCAAATTCGGAAAAATTATAAGAAAATTCAGTATAGATGAACTTCCTCAGTTGTTAAATGTTTTGAAAGGGGATATGTCAATTGTTGGAAATAGGCCGTTACCTCTATATGAAGCTGAAATGTTAACTTCGGATCAATATATAGATAGATTTTTGGGACCTAGTGGACTAACTGGACTTTGGCAGGTAGAGAAAAGAGGAGATTCTGGGAAATTATCCCCAGAGGAGAGAAAGCAGTTAGATATTTTTTATGCTAAAAACTATAGTTTTTGGATGGATATAAAGATTATTTTTAAAACATTTACAGCTTTTATCCAAAAAGAGAACGTTTAATATTGCCTAATTATCAATTATGAAAAAAGTGAGAGATCTTCTTTTTGCTGCTTTTTGCAACATAATAAGTCTATTTATTGTGTTTAATCTGATCTCAACAAAGAGTTATTCTCAAGAGATGGTTCCTGTAATGGATACAACCGTTACATCTCTTCTTGGAGTTGACCTCCCCCCCTTGCAGGTTTTTTTTGATGGTGCTCGTAATAGCGCAATGGTTGAGTTTTATAACTACAGAATGGAGGGTCAAGAGCTGACTCTTAAGACAGAAAAAAGAAAATGGCAAGAGTACGTCAACTTTTTTGCTACATATCAGTATGGTATTATGGCAATGAATACAAATACAGATATTGGATTTAACTATCCTCTTGTTAATCAGTACACATCAAGTGAACAGAGTTGGTATAACTTTGGAGCATCAATTAGAGTGCCTTTAGATCAGCTATTTGATAGAAGAAACAGGATAAGAAGGCAGCAACTTAAGATTTTAGAAACAACAAAAGAGAGAGAGTTGTGGTATGATGAGCAGAAGTTTAGAATTATTGAGGAGTATACAAAGGTTCTTGAGATGTCCAATAACTTAAAATATGCTATTGAGATGTTCTCTTTAGCAGATGCTCAGTATATTGTTGCTCAAAAAGATTATATTATTGGTAGTACCTCTGCACAAGGTCTCAATAATGCAAAGGGTCAGCAGGTACAGGCTTTTTTGCAATTGGAGAGAATTAAAGCAGAGTTGACAGCCTCAATATTAAAATTAGAGGTGCTCTCTGGAGTAAAAATTATAAATAGATAGGCTTTGGATATATTATCACAAATAATACGGCTTTTGTACAGAATCAGATATTGGCTGATTTTTGTACCACTTTTTGCAACTCTTTTTGCTATTTTTCAGACAAGAAACTTGGAGAGGACATACGAAGTTAATAGCACTATTTATACGGGTATTGCTTCTGGTTTTACGATTGAGTCTGGTGTAGATGGATCTTCTAGGGTTGACTGGAATAGTGTAAGTAATGGAATGGATAATATAATTAGTATTATCAAATCTAAAGCTACTTTAAGAGAGGTATCATATAGGCTTTATGCTCAGCATATGATATATGGAGACTCTTTAAATGATAATAATTATATAAAGGCAGATAATTTTAGGTCTGTATGGAGAATTACTCCAAGAGATGTTAGAAATTTGATAGATAAAGAGTCTGAGGAGAATACTGTAGCAAATTTGAAGGGTTATGAGAAAGCCTCTCCAACTAATTTTGTATACGGGTTATTCAATTGGTATCATCCATACTATAGCTATGATGCTCTTAGTAAAATTGATGTAAAGAGGATTTTTAATAGTGATATGTTAGAGATCAAGTATGCGGCTAATGATCCAGGTGTTGCGTATAATACATTGGTTCTTCTAAATGAGGAGTTTGTTAAGCAGTATGAGATTTTAAGATATGGAGAGACAAATGATGTTATTGAGTATTTTAGAAGGGTATTGGCAGAGCTATCATATAAATTAAGAAAATCAGAAGACTCATTAACTCAATATTATATAGATAAGAGAGTTATAAATTTTGGAGAGCAAACCAAACAGATAACGGCTTTGGCTAGGGATTATGAGTTACTTTACTATGATGTATTACTCAAATATTCTAGTTCAACTGCAGTTATAGCTCAGTTAGAGGATAAAATTAGGGAGCAGACAAAAATTTTAGAAAATAATGCTCTTTTTGTTGATAAGATTAATTCAATATCTAAGCTTAGTGATAGGATTGCTAGATTAGAGTTACTTCATAAAGACTCCCTCTCTTCTTATCTGCCAGTTATTGATAGGTTAAAGAGAGAGCTTCAACAGTCAGAGGCAGAATTGAAAGATTTTACTTCTCAAGATAGAGAGTTGCGATTTACAAAAGAGGGAATTGCAGTATCTACATATATAGATGAGTGGGTAGCTCAAGTTATTCAAAGGGAGAAATCGGCAACTGAATTAAAGGTGATGGAGGAGGTGAGAAGAAGCCTAGATGATCAGTATGTTTTCTTCTCTCCTGTAGGCTCTACCTTAAAAAGGATGGAGAGAGAGATAGGTTTTACAGAGAACTCTTATTTGTCTGTTTTACAAAGTTTAAATACTGCACTTATGAGGCAAAAGACTCTACAAATGACAGCAGCAACTTTTAAGCCTTTGAATCCACCTCTTTTTCCTGTTTCTCCTATTAAAACAGCCAGAAGGACTATTGTTTTAATTGTTTTTGTTTCATCTATTCTATTTGTTATTGGGTTCTTTATTTTATTGGAACTTTTTGATAGAACAGTAAGAGACAGAGTTAGAGCAGAAAGAATGATTCCTTCTTTTGTTTTAGGAGCTTTTCCAAAATTTAGTAATGTGCGATATAGAGCATATAATAAAGAATATCAACGTATTGCGACTAATTATATGGCAAATGCAATTGTTCCCTACTTAAACCCAAAAACAGGGCCAGACATAATTAATTTTATAAGTACTGAGGAGCAGACAGGTAAGAGTACAATAATTGCTGAGTTGGCAGATTATTGGGAGCAACGAGGGTTAAGAATACGGGTTATATCTTGGCATGATAGTAATGAGGATAGTTATAGAGAATTTATTCTATCAAATAAATTATCAGATATCTATGATTATGACAACGAAGATATTATTTTGGTGGAGCATCAATCTTTGAGAAGATCGGCAATTCCCGTTGGATTGTTAAGAGAGGCATCATTAAATATTGTGGTTGTAAAAGCAGATACAGTATGGAGAGATATAGATAAGATAGCTTTTGATAGGCTTAAGGGACAGGTAGATAACTCGCCAATGGCGCTATATTTAACAAATACCAAGAGGGAGGTTGCAGAGTCATTCCTTGGAATTTTGCCTCCACATACAGCACATAGAAAATTTGTTTATAAGTTGCTACAGTTTGGATTAACATCTAGTTAATATTAAATATAATTGTGAAGGATCTAAAAGGGTATTTTTATGATAATTTAAACAAAGCTCTTGTTTTCTCGGTACTTATTTTAGCAATATACTTGATTGTCCAAATAGTGCTGAGAGGCAGTTTATATTTGGGATTTGTTTTAGCTGTTGTACCTTTTTTAATTGTAGCTCTTTTCTTTATTCTAGATAGACCATTTGTCTCTTTCTTAATGTTGTTTACTGCAAACTATTTTGTATCGGGAGCATCGAGGTATATTAACTTAGCTCCTGGCATCACAATGGATGCAATATTTGTGTCTGTTATTTTAGTTATTTTTTTGCAAAATTTTAAGGATAATAAAATTGTTGATTTAAAAGACTCAAATAATATAGTTGTTGCTGTTGTATTTTTTTGGTTATTTTATTGTACTCTCCAGGTGTTTAATCCCAACTCATCTAGTATCTTGGCATGGATGGGTAATGTTCGTGGAATTTCGGTATATTTTTTCCTTACGGTTTTTTTCTCTACTATTTTTATTAAATCGTTAGAGCATTTTAAAAAGATTCTTTTTATTTGGTCTTTTTTTATAATACTTGCTGTATTAAAGGGATTTATTCAAAAGACAATAGGGTTTGATTATGCAGAACTAAGATGGTTAGACGAAGGTGGACGAAATACGCACATAATTCATACAGGTATTAGGTATTTTTCATTTTTCACAGATGCAGGTAATTTTGGCTCTGGAATGTCCTTCTCACTGGTAGTTTTTCTTATTTCTGCTTTCGCATTTAAATCTTCCCCAATCCGTTTATACTTTATTTTTGTTTCGGCTATTGCATTTTATGGAATGGTTATTTCTGGTACAAGAGGGTCTTTAATTGTTCCTTTGGCCGGCTTTAGTATCTACACATTGCTATCAAAAAATATTAGAGCAATAGTTATGGCCTCTTTATTTGTAGTTGTGACCGTCTGGTTTTTAAATTTTACCTACATTGGCCATGGGAATGTATATATTAGGAGAATGAGATCTGCATTTAACCCAGATGATGCTTCGTTGCAGGTTAGGTTAGAGAATCAAAGAGTATTGAGAAGTTATATGATTAATCACCCTTTGGGTGTGGGGATTGGGATGAAAAGAGGAAATGCTGTAAACTATGTTCCACACCCTGTCTTATCTAAGATTCCGCATGATTCTTGGTATGTTTTATTATGGGTGGAGCTAGGGATTGTTGGGATGATAATTTATATTATAATGCTAATCTATTTCTTTGTTTATGGGTCTTACTTAGTCATGTTTAAATTACAAAATAGAGAGCTTAGATTCATTGTAGCATCTCTTGTCTGTGCTCTTTTTGGGGTAAGTTTGGCAGCATATAGTTTGGAGATTTTTGGCCAATTCCCAAATTCGATCTTAATATATATATCTATTTCTGTAATTTTTCTCTCTCCAAAATTTGATAAGCAGTTACTAGCTATAGATGTAAATAAGTAAAAATTAACTATTTTTGTTAGAGATTTCTAAAACTATGAAAGAGCTTTTCTATTATACCGACTATATTCTTTTTATCCTACTCTCTATATCTGTGGGCTATCTTACCATTTTTTCATTTTTCTCTATGGTAAAGAAAGGTCGTAGATATCCAAAAGCTATTAAAAAGTTTAAATTTCTAGTTCTTATTCCAGCTTATAAAGAGGATAATGTGATATTTGATTCCGTTAAATCTGTCTTAGAACAAGAGTATCCAAGCGATAAATTTGATTTAGTGGTTATTTCTGATAGAATGACAGATCACACTAATAGTTTGCTATCTCAAGAGAGACTAACTTTGCATAAAATATCACCAGAGAATAGCTCCAAAGCCTATGCTTTAAATTTTGCTATTACTAATCTCAAGCATTTTAATTATGATGTCGTTGTTATTCTTGATGCCGACAATGTTGTTCCTAAAAATTATCTAGATGATATAAATGATATATTTTACTCTGGATCAAAAGCACTACAAACTCATCGTATAGCAAAAAATCTTAATACAGATATGGCTATTTTGGATGCTATTAGTGAGGAGATAAATAACTCCATATTCAGAAGAGGTCATGTTAATATAGGTCTCTCTTCTGCCTTAATAGGGTCTGGTATGGCTTTCGATTTTAAGTGGTTTAGTAGTAAAGTTAAGTATCTAAAGACATCAGGAGAAGATAAAGAGTTGGAAATTATGCTTCTAAAAGATTGTGTCTATATAGATTTTGCCGACTATATATATGTGTATGACGAAAAAATTCAGAAGGAGGATGCATTTTATAATCAAAGGCGCAGATGGCTTGCAGCTCAGTTCTACTCTTTGGTTCAAGGAATAAAAGACCTTCCTCAGACAATAATGAATAATAATATAGATTATATAGATAAGGTAATCCAGTGGGCTCTTTTACCGAGAATTATTGTAATGGGCCTAATAGGAATATTAACGTTATTAAACACCTTTTTTGATTTTTATGGCTCCATCAAATGGTGGGTATTGTTAATGATTTTGTTTTTTGCATTTGCAATGGCAATCCCAGATTACCTAGTAAATAAGAGGAGTATTAGAACATTTCTTAAAATTCCTTTATTATTTATGTTAATGGTTTTAAACCTCTTTAGATTGAGAGGGGTTACCAAAAAATTTATCCATACAGAGAAGGGTATTTAAATTGAAAGATGCTAAGCAATATACCAGCATTTTTAAGGCAACATCTCTTATCGGGGGTGTTCAAGTATTCCAAGTTTTAACAAATTTGATTAGAGGAAAAGTAATCGCAATTTTGTTGGGAGCTACAGGTATGGGTATTAATAGTCTATTTATCTCAACCATCTCCATGATTACTAATTTTACTGGCCTAGGACTTAATTTTAGTGCGGTAAGAGAGATTGCAAAGGCTAAAGAGTCAAATGATACTCTTTTTTTATCAGAAGTAATTACTATTTTTAAGAAGTGGCTAATGGCGTCAGCAGTATTAGCACTTTTTACTGTTTTCGTTCTCTCTCCTATATTAAGCCGATATACTTTTGAAAGCAGTGAATATACACTAGCCTTTATTTTTTTGGCATCTATGGCGTTCTTTAATATTCTCTCTTCTGGAAAAGCCTCTATTTTGCAGGGAGTTAGAAGCCTTAGAAAGTATGCTCTATTCAATCTTTCTTCTTCTGTGTCATCGCTGATTGTGTCAATACCATTTTACTTTTTTATGGGAGTAAGAGGTATAGTGCCAGCTTTAATTATATCATCTTTATTAACTCTTGTAATCAGTATTTTATATACTAAGTCACTCCATATTACATCAAGATCGAAAAATTATAAGGAGACCTTTTCAAGAGGGATGGATATGGTTAAACTTGGTGTAACAATGATGTTATCAACAACAGTAGGTTCCATAATACATTATTTAATTAATATATCAATTAGTAGTAGTTCTGTTGCAGACTTGGGCTTATATCAAGCAGGTATGAGCATTACTTCTCAGTCAATAGGTCTAGTCTTTACTGCCATGGCCGTAGATTATTATCCTAGATTATCTGCAATTAGCTCAGATAATGTTAAGGTTAGAGAAATGACAAATCAACAGGGAGTAGTAACTCTTTTAATAGCAACACCTGTATTGTCTATACTATCCGTGATGTCACCATTGGTTGTTATATTATTACTATCACATGAGTTTTTGATAATTGTTGATTTTATTAGACTGATAGCATTTGGGATATTATTTAAGGCAACCTCATATTCAATTGGGGCAATCTCTTTTGCAAAGGGAGATAAGAAGGTTTTCTTTGTTATGGAGGGTATTCTAATGAATTTCGCAACTCTTTTATTTACTGCAGGAGGCTACAAAATAGGTGGATTGTACGGGATAGGTGTTGGTTACATTTTTTTACATATTTTATATTTGATTACAATAGTTTTAGTAACAAATAAGTTGTATGAATTTAAAATCAGTAGATTGTATTTGAAAATTATAGGGGTTAGTACTATTATAATGGGGTTTATTACGGCCTTGGTTACCTTTAATTTATTTGGCCCTTATATAACATATTCACTTTCGTCTATA
>LUYZ01000089.1 GCA_001603425.1 Bacteroidales bacterium Bact_08 | reverse complement strand
ATTCGTTTCTATTTTCAATACAAAAATAGAGAAACAATTAATATAAATCAAATAGATAAAAACCATGTCTAAATAGACAGCATCTATTTTAAATAGACATCTATTTGAGGGAATGGGATCTCTATTCCCTTCTCCCTAAAGACTCTAAATATTTTATAGTATAAATCGCTTTTAAGAATAGCAGGGCGATCTACATAATCAATAGTCCAAACTTGCAGAGTAAAATTTATGCTACTATCTGCAAACTCATCGAATCTAACGTAAGGTAATGGAGTTGGCAATACACCTGGGTGCTCCTTTGCAATCGAAATCAAGATTTTAGAAATATTATCTGGATCTTCTTTATAAGCAACACCAACAGCTATGTTGAGCCGAACCTTTCTATTATTATGACTCCAATTAACTACACGCTTGTCAATAAAGTCGGCATTAGGAACTATAACAGCTATATTATCATTAGTTATTATTGTTGTTGCTCTAGCAGATATTTTAACAATATTACCAGCTAAACCATCCACCTCTACTCTATCTCCAACTTTTACTGGTCGCTCAAAAAGGATGATTAAACCACTAATAAAATTATTAGTAATATTCTGAAGTCCAAAACCAATACCTACACCAAGAGCTCCTATTAACAAACCAATTGCACTTAAGTCGATACCAGAAGTCTGAATAATGACAACAAAACCCACAATCAATAAAATATACTTAACGATAGCCGCAATAGATTGTGATATACCAATATCTAAATTATATCTAGGAAAAACTCTGTTAACTAACAGTTTTCTTATTCTCTCAGACAAAAAGAAAAGCAGAGCAAAAGAAAAAATAAGTATTATTATTGTTTTGGCAGTAAAGATATTATGACCTATTTTAAAAAGTTCAAAACCAATAATACTCTCTATATATCCAATAAGCCTATCTAAGGCACTTAAACCATGATTATTCATATCAATTTTACAAACTAACTACCCAAATATAACAAATATAATTTTATCTTTGTATAGATAAGATATATTCATTCAAACAACTATACTATGAAAAAAGTTAACTCTATATGCTGTATTGGCGCGGGCTATGTTGGTGGTCCAACAATGGCTGTAATAGCTCAAAAATGCCCCAATATAAAAGTTACTGTTGTAGATGTAAATCCTAAAAGAATTGCAGATTGGAACAGTGAAGATCTAGATAAACTTCCAATATATGAACCTGGTTTAAAAGAGGTTGTAGCAGAGGCTCGTGGCAGAAACCTCTTCTTCTCTACAGATGTAAATCAAGCAATCATAGAGTCTGACATGATATTTATTTCTGTAAACACCCCCACAAAAACATATGGTAAAGGGAAAGGAATGGCTGCAGATTTAAAATATGTAGAACTTTGTGCCAGACAAATTGCAGCTGTAGCAACTCAAGAGAAAATAATTGTAGAGAAATCAACTCTTCCTGTAAGAACAGCACAAACAATTAAAACAATCCTTCAAAATACCGGAAACAATATTAAATTCCAAATTCTATCTAATCCAGAGTTTTTGGCAGAAGGAACTGCGATTCAAGACCTACACAATGCCGACAGAGTACTAATTGGGGGTGACATTGACACTCAAGATGGTAGAGATGCTATGGATGCTCTTGCAAATATCTATGGACAATGGCTTCCCAAAGAGAGAATACTAAAAACCAATGTTTGGTCTTCTGAACTATCAAAACTTACTGCCAATGCATTTCTTGCACAAAGAGTATCCTCAATAAACTCTATAAGTGCTCTTTGCGAAAAAACTGAGGCTAATGTAGATGAGGTTGCTAGAGCAATTGGTACAGATAGCAGAATTGGACCTAAGTTCCTAAAATCGTCCGTTGGATTTGGAGGCTCGTGTTTCCAAAAAGATATTCTCAATTTGGTTTATATATGCAGATCCTTAGGAATAAATGAAGTTGCAGATTACTGGAATCAGGTTATCATAATGAATGATTACCAAAAAAGACGTTTTGCTGAGAATATAGTTGCCACTCTGTTCAATACAGTTGCAGATAAAAAAATAGCATTTCTTGGTTGGGCATTTAAAAAAGATACAAACGACACTCGCGAGACTGCTGCTATGTACGTTGCCGACTATTTAATGGACGAAACTGCAAAAATAGAGGTATATGATCCTAAAGTTACCCAACAACAGATGCTTGCAGACATGGACTATCTTGCAACACGCGATCCACAAAAAAATAGTG
>LUYZ01000088.1 GCA_001603425.1 Bacteroidales bacterium Bact_08 | reverse complement strand
TCTATCTTGGTATCATTTTGAACTACTCTAATTGGAATATCTCCAGATTTAGCCAAAATCTCAATCTGCATTAATTGCTCTTCACGGCTAAGATAAAATGAGATAATATCCTCTACAGACTCTTTTCTTCCAGCAACATTATTTTTTATAGCATCTTTAAATTGATCTATTCTAAATGAGAGCTTATGAAAATCCTTTATAGCCTCTTTAAATCTACTCGGATCAAAATTACTACAATATCTTAAGAACCAACCATATGCTCTACCAGCCTCTAGAGCTTGCCAACCATTAGTTACGGAGCTAATAGCATATGAGTCCTCAATAAATGAGGTCAATCTCCAAAAATCGCCAGAACCATCAATTGTTATATTCTTACCATAAATATTAGGGACAAGATTGGCCAGTGAATATGCCTCACCTCTTCCTGTCTCATCAATATTACTTAATAAAAGCGAATGTGTATCTGCAATAGAATATGGATCTTTAAATACAGATGCGTTTACCCTTTGCAGCACATACTTGTCAGATCTGTCTTTAAACTCTATTTTGTATGTATCATTTATATTTCCATTTCCTAACAAAGAGCAGCTACAATGGCTCTCTGGAAAATAGTAGTTGTTAATAATATTGCTAACCATAACAGAATGGAATTAAAATCTGACTATATGAACAAAAGTAAACTTATATACAAAAATAGATTAAAATTTCAAAGCCACAATAGCTTTTTCATTTTTTTTAATAAGTTTTGCGAAAAATTAATTAGATAGAATCTCTATAACATTTTACCGAGAGTTAGACCTCATTACAGAACATATTTGACAAGACTACAGGAATCATTCCTAATAAAGCGGCTTGCTCGTTTAGCTTAGAAACAAGAATAGAGGTATCATTTTTCATTAAGTTAATTGTATATTTAGATAATTTATAATCTAAAATACTCTTAATAAACTCCCCGCCTTTAGACATCTCTCCTCCAATAATTACTGCATCTGGATTAAAAATATGTATAACGGAAGAGAGTCCCTTTGCTAAATATTCGCTAGCCTCTTCAAAAATTTCTATACACAAAATATCTCCAGCCACTGCCCTCTCAATAACATTAGAAAATGTTAGCGGATTATCTAAAACCTGTTTAGAACCAATTATTGAGTTAGCCCTATTAGCAATATAACTTCCAGAGGCGACTGTCTCCAAACACCCGATTTTACCACAATAACATCTCTGACCATCCGAAACAATATTTATATGCCCAAACTCGCCTGCAAAACCAGATTTCCCTCTATAAAGCTCTCCATTCAAGATCATGCTTAAGCCGATACCAGTTCCAACATTTATTAAGAGAGCATTATTGATATCTCCAGCAATGCCAAACCACTTCTCCCCCAAGGCCATTGCCCTAGTATCATGCTCTATAAAACATGGTAATTCTAATAATGTCTCGAATACTCTGTAAACAGGTTCGCCATTAAATAGATCATAGCTATAACTTACTCCGCTATTAATATCTATTAACCCAGGCAAAGCAATTCCAACTCCCAAAATTAACTCTCTAGATAATGATAATTTAATTAACAAATTATTTAAAGACTGTTTAATTCTATCTAATACAATGTCTTTGGAGTCAATACCTATTGGCATAGAAAAAACTTTATCAATCAACACACTATGAAGATTATAAACAGCAAAAGATGTATAGTTTCTACTAAGATCTATGCTTATAGTGTAGCCAGCTTTAGGGTTAATTCCATACATTGCAGGTTTCCTACCTCCTCTAGACTCAGTTGTACCGTAGTTTAACACCCACCCCTGTTTTAATAAAAAAGATAAAGAGCTATTAACTGTTGGAATACTACTATTGGTTATTTGACAAAGATCGGCAATTGTTTTATTACCACTTTTTAAAAAAACACTCATAATTTGCCTATTGAGTAAAACTCTTTTTAGTTCTACTCCACTTAAATCATCTACAACAAATTGTAATCTTCTACTTTTGCTTTTTATCATATATTATACTAATCTATATTAAAACTCTTTTTTACACCAATATCGAATGGTGTTGGATCAAAACCAATCTCCTTATTGGCCTTTGAAATATCTAAACACGAAAATAAAGGTCTGGCTATTTTCTCGTTCATCTGTGCAGTTGTTAGCTCATTAATTAAAGAGCTATCTAAATTCATTATTTCTGCAACTCTATATGCAATTTGAGAAATAGATAGACACTCTTGCCCAGCAATGTGGAATATTCCCGTACAACTACTATTGATAAAACTATCCATAGCCATTGCAATATCCTTTACATAAACAGGTGTTCTCCACTGATCACAAACAACATTTATAGACTCTCCATTTGTTAATTTATTATAAACCAAATTTACAATATTACCATGCTGTCCTGGATATGTTGCACCGTAAATAAGAATCACTCTAGCAATAATATAATTACAACCCGATTCCATAAGTGCTCTCTCTCCCATCATTTTTGTATATCCATAATAATTTACCGGAGATGGAGTATCATACTCGGTATATTTACTTCCCTTCTTACCATCAAATACAAAATCTGTAGAGAGATGAATAACTTTACACCCTATCTGCTTTGCCTGAGCAGCAATATTATTGACTGCAGTACTATTACATAAAAGAGCAATGTCTCTATTATTTTCACAAAAATCTGGGACAGAAATTGCCGAACAATTTATCACAACATCTGGGCTCAATTTTCTAAAATAGTCATTGAACCACTCAAAATTACAGATGTTACCTTTTGTAAAAGAGTATTTATATTGAGAGTTGGGAGTTATATCGTCACTCAAAGATAGAGCGAAAAGAATATATTGCCCACTTAAAGAGAGATGCTCTAAAACAGACCGTCCAGTAAAACCATTTGCCCCAATAACCAGTACTCTCTTCATATATTATTACATGGTAAAAAACTCTAAAGCTTAAAATATTTCTCTATTGTTTGAATTAATTTAGCCTTAATTATTGGCTTGGTAATATAATCATTACACCCCGCATCCAATGCTTTTTTTCTGTCGTCATCCAAAGCAAAACTAGTTTGAGCAATAATTATAATTTTTGAGTTTGTCTCTCTTATTTTTTTAGTAGCGTTTAAACCATCAATAATTGGCATACGAATATCCATTAAAAGTAGATCTATTGTATTATCATTTGCAACAATATCTACACACTCTTGACCATTACTGGCCCTTAGAACACTATAACCCATTTTTGAAAAGAGTGTTTTTAAATATAAAAAGCTACTCTCATCATCTTCGGCAATTAAAATATTAATTTTTTTGCTCATTTCCATAATTAAAAAGGTAGTAACAAAACTAATAATTAAATTAGAATATAAAAATAAAATCCACTTAATCAAAGATCTAAGATGTATAATAATCCTATTAGGCAAACTACTCAAGTAGGGTACTACTCAAAAAAAGTATCCTCTACAGGTATCTCTAGAAAAAAAGTTGAGCCTCTATTTACTATAGATTCCACAACAATTTTTGCATCTATTAAATTTGCTAAAGATTTGCATAGAGCAAGTCCCAACCCAGCCCCTTCAAAATCCCTAACATACAAATTATCTTCTAAATTAAACCTCTCAAATATCTTATCTACCCTACCCTTTGGTATCCCGATCCCCTGATCTTTTACCCAAAAAATCACTTTCTCAGACTCTTTATCTGCTCCAAACCCAATCTCAATAACACCTTTATAAGAAAATTTAATGGCATTAGATAATAAATTATCCAAGATTGTGTGAAGAATAAAAAAGTCCGAGTCCAAAATAATTTCACCTTCTATAGCATAGAAGTTAGTTATTCCAAGCCCTTTCTCTTGAGCATCTTTGTGGTATTTACTGGTTATATCTGCAATTAACTTATTTACAACAACAGGCTCATTTTTGACCATATAACATCCAGAATCCACTTTACTAAGCTCCATTACATTTTCTATTAGACCCTTAAGCTTTTGAGCGCTATCATAAATAATAGAAGAATACTCTCTCACCTCTTCTGTAGTACACTCCTCATCCTTTATTATTGAGGTAAAACCCATTAATGAGTTTAGAGGTGTTCTTAACTCATGGCTGATATTTGCAATAAAAGTGCTTTTAAGCCGATCACTCTCCATTGCTCTATTTCTAGATACTACCAGCTCATCCATTGTATTTTTAAGATCTGAGATATCTGTAATAATAGTTAGATAATGTGTTATATCTCCTTTACTGTCTCTAATTGGGCCAAAGTAAGCCTTCTCCCAATATTGAGATCCATCAGATTTTAAATTTAAGAACTCTCCACTCCACTCTTGACCATTTCTCATAGCTTCTGTAACCTGATCATATACCTTATTCAAAGAGATTGAAGCATTCTCATGCTTTAGCTCACGAACATGACTCCCAATCAGTGATGTAGAAATACCTTTAATATTATAAAAAGAGCTGTTTGCATACTCAATAATCCCATTTTTATCTACCAATAATGTTCCATTTGGGCTGTTTTCAACTGATTCAATTAACAAAGAGATATATTTCAAATCTTTATCATGTTGAATTGCAATAGAAACTGTATTTGCTATAAACGTTAAAAGATCTAAGTCCTCAACTGAATATAACCCCTCTTTTGTGTAGTTCTGCAGAACAATTGCTCCAAATATCTTATCTTTAATATATACAGGGGCTCCAATCCAGCTCTTTGCAATAACTCCTGTATTAACTACTCTTTTTGACTCAATCAAAGACACTATCTCTCTTTCTGATAAAACCAACCCCTTACCAGATGACAGCATATATCCTGTTATGGAGTTTTCACTGCTCCATGTGCCAATCTGCTCTCTATCATCCATCTCAAAGAGAGTTGTTAACTCTTTCTTATTAGAGTCATAAGAGGCCAAAAATACACTCTCTATATCCAAAAGCTGCGTAAGTTGCTCATATAAAAATAGATAAAAAAGAGTAATATCCTCAAAATTAGAGGCAAATAAGGATATTTTACTTTTTACTGTATTAATTTTATCTATTACAGTTTTTTCAGTTATATCCCTTATTATACTCAAAACAGACTCCTCTCCACATTTTACCAATCTAGACTCAAAATATCTCACCTCTCCATTTATATCAAGGCTATAATTATGAACTACACTTCTATTTTCATAAAGAACAGTATCTATATTTTGTTTTGTTTTATCGGCAAGAAAGGGAGGTAAAAAAGAGCTCAACTCCTTTCCAATAAAACGCTCTGGTTGCGTGTAAAGAGCACCAGTATCAGCTGCCTTATACTCAACTATAATATAATCTTTATTAAATATAAATAGTAAATCTGGAATAGCGTCCAATAGAGCACTATATTTATCTATACTCTTTTTTAAACTAATCTCACCCTCTTTAATATGGGATATATCTCTAGAAGATGCTATTACAACACATTCTCCTTCAACAACTCCATAACTAAGTATAACCTCTGCAACAAAGTGAGTACCATCTCCTCTCTTGCCAATAAACTCTAATCTATTTACAGATTTATTTAAATAGGTATCAACTATAAGAGATTGTATATATTCAAAATTATTATCGCCCTCATCTCCTAGATATTTAGGATCTCTACCAATCATACTCTCTTTTGATATCTTATACATAATAGAGGCAGCACTGTTTACATACAAAAAGCGCCCATCTCTATCTTGAATAAAAATGGAATCTGGGATAAGATCAAATAGAGCAAACTTTTCTGACATTACACTAGATGTGATTATAGTAAATCTTCTCAAATATAATAAAAAAAGAGTACAACTATCCATTCGAACAAAAACTACTGTCAATTTGTTATGCTACTGTTTTAAAGTATAACAATATAATGCGTTAATTTATGTTTACAGAATACAGTGTTTTAGAGAATAAACTCTTTCAAATTATAGATGACAATGGAAAGGTGGTGAACCCTTCATATATGCCATCACTTTCAGACTCGGAGGTTCTTAAGGTATATAAGCAGATGCTTTTTGCAAGAACTGCCGATTTACAAACTGTCTCATATCAAAGACAAGGTAGAATATTTACATATCCACCAAACTATGGCCAGGAGGCTATATCTGCAGCTGTTGGTCTAAGAATAAGAGAAAACGATTGGCTAGTTCCTGCATTTAGAGAGATGGGTGCAATGCTCTCAAAAGGTGTTACACTCAAAGAGCTTTTTATGTATTTTATGGGATACGAAGATGGATCTGCATTTAAGGGAGCAAATCGTGTGCTTCCGATAAGTGTTCCAATAGCTTCTCAGCTTGTTCACGCCTCTGGTATTGGATATGCAATAAACCAAACAAAAGAGGATAGTATTGTATATGCTTTTGTTGGAGATGGAGGTACATCTGAGGGTGATTTTCATGAGGCAATAAATTTTGCTGGAGTATGGAAAGTGCCAGTAATATTTATTATTCAAAATAATCAATATGGTATATCCACCCCAACCAGAATGCAAACAGCATCTGAATCTCTGGCAATTAAAGCTGTTGCATATGGAGTTAAAGGTATAAAAGTAGATGGTAACGACCTGTTTGCAATGATTAAAGCTATTGATGAGTCAATAGAAGTTTGTAAAAAAGGAGAAGGTCCGGTATTAATTGAGGCAATCACATACAGAAAAGGGGCACATACTACCAGTGACGATCCAACAAAATATAGAACAAAAGAGGAGGAGATGAAGTGGGATAAAAAAGATCCTATGAAGAGATTAATGGCCTACTTACAAGAGAGAGGTCTTTGGAGCACAAATGAGGAGGAGGCTATTTTACCTCAATACAAAGAGGAGGTTGATCGGCAATTTATTGAGGCCGAAAATTATGGGCCATATCCAAATGAGGATGTCTTTAAATATATGTACTCTCAAATGCCAGATGATCTTAAAGATCAGCTGAATGAATATGAGCGTTTTTTAAAGTGGAAAGAGTCTAAGTTAAGTAATAAAAAATAGGTAGATAAATATGAAAATAATGAATATGGTTAATGCAATTAATGATGCATTAGATATAAAATTAAAAGAGGATAGCAGCGTTGTAGTATACGGCGAAGATGTTGGAGTTGAGGGTGGGGTTTTTAGAGTTACAGAGGGGCTGCAAAAAAAATATGGAGAGAACAGAGTCTTTGACTCCCCGTTGGCAGAGTCTGGTATTGTAGGGACAGCTCTTGGGATGTCTATAGCGGGAATGAGACCTATTGTGGAGATGCAATTCTGCGGCTTTATTTACCCTGCCTTTAACCAGATAATTAGCCATGTATCCAGAATGCATAATAGGTCTAGAGGAAAATATAAAACACCGATGGTTATAAGGATGCCTTATGGAGGAGGGATAAATGCTCTTGAGCATCATAGTGAGAGTATGGAGTCTATTTTTGGACATATACCAGGTTTAAAGGTGATTGTTCCTTCTACTCCTCACGATGCTAAGGGAATGCTTATATCGGCAATAGAGGGAGACGATCCAATTCTATTTATGGAGCCTAAGAGAATATATAGGGCAATAAAACAAGAGGTTTCAGAAGATAAATATATAATACCTCTTGGTAAGGCAAATGTATTATCTCAAGGAACAGATGTTACAGTTGTTGCTTATGGTGCAATGGTAAGAGAGGTCCAAAAGGCTATGGTATTGGCAAAAGAGGCTGGAATAAGCGTGGAGCTTATAGATCTTAGATCTATTTATCCTATCGACAAAGAGACTATAACTAAATCTGTTAAAAAGACAGGTAGATTAATTACCGTTACAGAGGGGCCGAGAACATATGGAGTAGGCTCAGAGATAGGACAAATTGCATTAGAAGAGGCTTTTTTACATTTAGAGGCACCTCCAGCTAGAGTATCTGGTTTTGATGTGATTGTACCTCTTCCAAAAGGAGAGCATCACTATATGCAAGATAGTTATAAGATATTTTATCAAATAGAAAAAACCGTTAAATATTAATAAGATGAGATATATATTCAAATTTCCCGATATTGGAGAGGGCTTAGAAGAGGGAACAATTGTTGAGTGGCATGTAGAGAAAGGGCAAAGCGTAAAGATGGGAGACCCTCTTGTTACAATGGAGACAGATAAGGTTGTAACAGCAATACCATCTCCAAAAAATGGAGTTATTGCGGCAAAATATGGTAAAGTAGGAGAAATAATTCATGTTGGTTCTGCTTTGGTTGAGATAGATATTGAGTCTAGTGAAGAGATGGAAAATACTCAGCCTGTAGAAGAGGAGGGCGCTGGTGTTGTTGGCACTCTAGAGGTAGCCGGTAACGATCTTATTTTATCGGCAAGTAAAGAGGGTGTAGCACCTGTAGATAATCAGAGAAAAAGAGAGAAAGCACTGGCAACTCCTGTAGCAAGAGCTATGGCAAAAGAGCTAAATATCGATATAAACTCTGTGGTGGGTACTGGTGCCGGAGGAAGAGTAACAAAAGAGGATATCCAAAAATTCTTTAGCGGCAGCTCTACAACACAAGCACCTGCAATTCAAAAAGAGGAATCTCGGATTGATAACAGAGAGAGAATAGAGGTGGTGCAGATGAGTCAAATTAGAAAAACCATAGCAAAAAACATGATAATGAGCAAACACAATGCTGCTCATATGACTGTTTTTGAAGAGGCGGAGATATCTGAGTTAATCAAAATAAGAGAGCGTTACAAAAAGAGTTTTGCCGATGAAGGCATAAAGCTCACCTACCTAGCTTTTGTAGTAAAGGCTGTAGCAAAAGCTCTTAAGAAACATAGGTCTCTAAACTCTCAGATGGATATGGAAGCTGGGAGTATTATCTATAAAAACTACTATAATATCGGCATAGCAATAGATGCACCCAAAGGTCTTATTGTACCTGTAATTAGAGATGCCGACACTCTTTCTATCAAAGAGATAGCATCTGAGATAACAGAGATTTCTCAAAAAGCTAGAGAGGGAAAAACTTCATTGGATGATATGAAAGATGGCACCTTTACTATAACAAGTTATGGAAGTATTGGAGGTCTATTTGCGGTACCTGTAATAAATTACCCTCAAGCAGCAATATTGGGAATAGGTAGAGTGTTTGAAAAACCCATAGTACAAAACTCAAATATTACAATTGGAAACATTATGCCGCTATCTCTAAGTGTAGATCATAGAATTGCCGATGGTGGTGAGACAGCTCGTTTTATAAATTGCGTTATGGGATATCTTAACGATCCGGTTTCACTTATTTTAGATTAATTATGGAGGATAAAAGCATGTATGATATTATAATAATCGGCTCTGGACCTGCAGGATATGTTGCGGCAATAAGAGCCGGACAAACAGGGTTAAAAACTGCAATTATAGAAAAAGAGAGCATAGGAGGTATGTGTCTTAACTGGGGATGTATTCCATCTAAAGCAATGTTAGAGAGCCTGAAGCTTTATAGCAGAGTAATCAAAGAGGCTTCTAGGTTTGGAATAGATGGCATAGATCCAAAACAGGTATCCTTTAATTGGAATAAAGCCATAAAACGTTCAGATGGAATTGTTAAAAAGATGACATCTGGAATAGAATATCTTCTTAAAAAAAGCGATGTAGAGATTATCAAAGGTGAGGCTAGAATTGTGTCTAATAACTCTATAAATGTAGATAATAGATTACTTCAAACAAAGACTATTATCATAGCAATTGGAACACATTATAAAGAGTTAAAATTGCAAAGCAACATAGAGGTAATAGATCCAAAAGAGCTCTACAAAGAGAGAGAGATTCCTCAAAATGTGGTTGTTGTAGGAAACTCTCCTGTAACTATAGAGATTGCTCAAGCACTAAAAATTATGGGTAAAGAGGTGGCTATACTCTCTCCTAACGATGTAATTATGCCAAAAGCAGATAATTATATTAGAGACTTTATGATTCAAAAACTTAAAAAAGATAGAATTAAACTGTATCTCAATGTCGATATTGAATCTATTTCCAAAAGTTACACAAATGGTTCGTTTACAATAGAAGAGAGAGAGGTTCCATGTCAACTTATTATAAATACAAGTGATAGGGTTGCAAATACCATAGCATCCGATATAGAGATAGAGTATAAGAATGGATATATTTCTACTGACCAAGATTATATGACTTCTCAAAAAGGGGTATATGCAATTGGAGATGTTAATGGGGTAAGTATGTATGCCCATGTTGCATCGGCACAAGGTCTATATGTAATTAATAAACTCAATGGTATAGATCAAAAGCTTGATTTAGCTAAAATACCAATGAATATGTACACCATTCCAGAGGCCGCTCAAATAGGTTATACTCAAGAGCAGTTAAATGAGATGGGCCAAGATTTTAAAGTGAGTGAATTCCCTATATCTGCAAATGGCAAAGCCCAGACAGAGGGAAATGCAGAGGGTTTTGTTAGAATATTGTCTGAAAAAAAATATGGAGAGGTTCTTGGTGTTCAAATCATAGCACCAAATGCAACAGATATGATAAATGAGGCATCGGCATATATGCAGTTAGAGTCAACAATATATGATATTGCGGGAACTATTCATACCCATCCAACCATTTCTGAAGTATTTATGGAGGCAGGCTTTGAAGCTGTTGATAGAGCAATTCACAAATAGAAATTCAAATCTTTTATATATTTATTAAAATGACAGAGTACAATTTACCAGATATTCAAATACTACATAGTAGTTCCAATCAAGCTGTATATATATGGAACCCAGACAACATATATATTGTACTTGGCCGATCTAATAGTAGTGAAGAGTCTGTAAATTTAGATACTGCAATAAAAGATGGAGTGACAATCATTAAACGGCCAACAGGGGGAGAGTCAGTAGTGCTCTCTCCCAATATGTTGGTTTTTTCTGCAAAAATTTATCATAAAAACTCTCAAAAACCAATTGAGGTATTTAATAAAATTAATAAGCATCTGATTACCCAGTTAACAAATATTGGCATTAAGAACTTAAATTCCAAAGGTATATCAGACCTATCTATTGGAGAGAAAAAGATATTGGGCTCATCAATGATGTTGAAAGATAATATTTTTTTCTACCATGCAGTTTTAAATATCAATGAAGACCCTTCAATAATATCCAAATACCTTAAACACCCCAAAAAAGAGCCCGATTATAGAAAAGGAAGAGAACATAAACAATTTGTTACATCTCTTAAATTGGCTGGATATAATATTGACAAAGAACTCATTGAGCAGAGTATTAATAATGCATTTAATAATCTTTTCTTAGAAAAATGCTAATAATCAATTTATTTGTACTAGCTTTGCACCGAATTTTACAAGGCGTTGTTATATTTGATGCGATGGGACAATGTTTTGTAAATCATAAAAGCACAAATATTCGTAAATAAAATTCATGACATTTAAAGATCTTAATCTTATCGAGCCAATTCAAAGCGCTCTGGTAAATCTGGGTTATTCTGTTCCCACTCCAATTCAGCAACAAGCAATACCAATTATTTTAGAAGGAAAAGACATTTTAGGATGTGCCCAAACAGGCACAGGTAAAACAGCCGCTTTCTCTATTCCTATTATTCAGCAGCTTGTAAATAGAAAAGCAGAAAAAGATGCCGTAGCATATCAAGCTGGCAGAAAAAATAGAAGAGACATAAAAGCTCTTATCCTTACTCCAACCAGAGAGCTAGCAGCTCAAATTGGAGATAGTTTCACAAGTTATGGTAGAAATACTACTCTTAAACATACTGTTGTTTACGGGGGTGTTAGTCAAAGACCACAAACAAATGCAATCTTAAAAGGTGTAGATATTTTAATAGCTACTCCAGGAAGACTATTAGACCTAATGGGTCAAGGCTTTATTAAACTTAACTCTATTGAGTTCTTAGTTTTAGATGAGGCCGATCGTATGTTAGATATGGGCTTTATTACAGATATCGAAAGAGTAATAGAGAGAATCCCAGTAAAAAAACAGACACTACTTTTCTCTGCAACTATGCCAGATGAGATATTAGGTCTTGCTCAATCTCTACTTCACAATCCAGAGAGAGTACAAGTTACTCCAGTATCATCTACTGTAGATACTGTTACTCAATCTATGTATTTAGTAGATAGAGACGACAAGCCACATCTACTAGTTGATCTTTTAGATAGTAACGACATTGAAACAGCATTAGTATTTACAAGAACTAAACATGGTGCTGAAAGACTTGTTAAAACTCTTATTTCAAGAGGGATAAACTCTGATGCAATACATGGCAATAAATCACAGAATGCTAGACAAAAAAGTTTAAATGACTTCAAAAGAAGAAAAACTAGAGTATTAGTAGCTACAGATATTGCATCTAGAGGAATTGACATCAATCAAATCTCTCATGTTATCAACTACGATCTTCCTGAAGATCCTGAGACCTATGTACATAGAATTGGCCGTACTGGTAGAGCTGGTTTTGAGGGAATTGCCTTCTCGTTTTGTGACAAATCAGAAATAGGACTGTTAAAGAGTATCCAAAGACTAATTAAAACCGAGATTCCAATTGAGAAAGAGAGTATTTTTCTATCTCAAGAGTGTCTTGATAGAATCGAGAGAATTAAATTGAGTTCAAGACCTCCTAGAGGCTCAAAAAATCAAGAAGAGGGCAAAAGCGAAGAGGCTCCTCAAAGATCTAGAGCTAGATCTGATAGATTTTTTGAGAAAAGAAGAGACGAAAGATCTAAATCTTCTAAATCTGGAAATAGAAAAAGAGGAGACTTCTGGAAAAAAGGTCGTAAAAAAAGCGCTTAACATCCATTTTTTACACTTTGGCTCTGTTAGATCGGAAGAG
>LUYZ01000087.1 GCA_001603425.1 Bacteroidales bacterium Bact_08 | reverse complement strand
TGACAGGGCTGGCTGAGGCTGAAAGGCAGCTTTGCTTGCAAAGCTTGCACAATCTACCATATATTGGACTGCTGCTTAGGGGTTTGGGGCTGGACTCTGACGGAGTTTGTACAAAAACGCTGGTTATGAGAGGCTTGCTATTTTAAAAAGGTTTGGACTTGGAGCAGGAGGCTTGCTCACGCCCCCCATCAAAGTTTTCAACTTTAATGGGGTTGGATTTGGGACGACAACGGTACTTATGGTATGTTTTGGGTTGAATTTTGGCTTTGATGGGTGTTTATTGGAGGTTTTGGGTAATAAATACAAATACAGGTTGACTTATTGATTTGTAAGGTGTTGTATGTGTGATAGTTGTCTCATTGTTTGGTTAAGATGCTGGTTTGGAGGTGGTTGGGTGTGGCTCTGACGGAGTGCGTGCAAAAGTGTTGGATATGAGGGCTTTACGAAAACAAAAAGGACGCGAAAAGGGGAGAAAAACAAAAATACCGCTTAAAAAGTGAGCAGAAACGTGTGACAGTGGAGCAGATATGCTTGCTTATCAAGTGGTTGTCGCATATCGGCAGCAGTGACTTGGCTGTGAGGTGGTTGCAGGAAACTCTGACGGAGTGCGTGCAAAAGTGTTGGATGTGAGGGTTTTACGAAAACAAAAAGGACAGGAAAAAAAGGCAAAAGAGGCAAAAAAGGGCAAAAGCGACAGGAAAGAGACAAAACAAAACGGCAAGGAGCTGAAAAACAAGGAGAAAACACAAACAGCGGCAGAGTGAGGGGTTAAAGCGCAGAGAGACAGGGAGAAGCAGCATGGCAAAAGGAAAGGAAGAGGCAAAAGCCAGCAAAAGGAGAAAAAAGCCAGGACAGAGACAGGAGCTGAGACAAAAGAAAACGGCAAAGAGCTGAAAAACAAGGAGAAAGCACAAACAGCGGCAGAGTGAGAGGCTAAGAAGCAGAGAGACAGAGCAAAGCAGCAAGGAAAAAGGGAAAGGAAGAGGCAAAAGCCAGCAAGAAAGGCAGGAAAGAGACAAAAGAAAACGGCAAAGAGCTGAAAAACAAGGAGAAAACACAAACAGCGGCAGAGTGAGGGGCTAAAGCGCAGAGAGACAGAGCAAAGCAGGAAGGCAAAGCAGGAAGGCAAAGCAGCAGGGCAAAGCAGCAAGGCAAAGCAGCAAGGCAAAGCAGGAAGGCAAAGCAGCAGGGCAAAGCAGCAGGGCAAAGCAGCAAGGCAAAGCAGCAAGGCAAAAAAAAGCCCTGAATAAACAGGGCTTAACAAAAAATATGAACGTGGGTTAGGTTAATAAATCAACTCTGCGTTTCTGTAACCTTCACGATCCATGAACCAGTCTGAATGAAGGTTTCCACCAGAACGAGCCCAGTCAACAAAGAACAGATAAGCTTCACGAATATCTTTGCCCTCAGCAGGATAGTTAAATCTCTCTGGGAACATCAAACCAAACATCATTCCCTCTTTATTTTTGAATCTATCAGAAGGCATCAGATTGGCTGTAAAGAATTTTGAGTCATACTTGCTTGTTGCTCTAAATGTAGGTAGGTGAATTTCGCGTCCTCTCTCAACTGTAGAGATAAAGAAGTTGAAATTACTCATGTTTAAAGAGTTTTGGCTCACAGGTGTAGCAAACTTAACCACAATCTTTCTTAAAGAAGTTGCATAGTGAGTTCTACCTTTCATTGTATTCAAGAAGGTCTGACCTCTAGTATCCTCTAGATGCTTTGCATTATTAAACAATGGAACCACAGCTTCGGTAACACCAACTTCTGTACCATTTGCCGATACAGAGAATATTTCTCCTCCACCCAACTCTTGGCCAGTGACAGAGAGTATATTAGAAGCAGGAACCATATCTAGCTGAAATGCTGCTGCAATTATTTGGGTTGCACCTATAGCCTCAATCTTATAATCTAAATGTAATTCAGTTATTAGGTTAGAAGGATTTGAGAAAAACGAAGCTCTAAAACTAATTACAATATCATTCATATCATAATCACCCGTATGAGGGTAGAGATCTTCGAAAGCATATGTACCCCAACCACTTTCAGATGGGAAGAATGATGCAAAAACAGGATCTGGGCCTGGATTTGGATTTCCACCACCATTGCTTATCACTCCCATAGACAAATTACATCCAGAAGCTGGTATGTTTTTAGTCTGTTCCTTAACTAGAAGCGCTCCACCAGAGAATGAACTTTCATAAAGCCCTCTACCATTTGTTCCTGTCCCATCTACAAGAGTCTCTTGAACATACTCAACACTTCCTGTAAAGGAGGTTTGTGCCCATCTTAGATCTGTCATTGAGCCATAATTATAAAATACTGCAAATGACTGAGAAGGGCCTGTTACAGTTAATCTGAAAATATTACCCTCAGAAGAGCCAATAACAAACATACTACCACCGATCATCTGGATAGAACTATTGTTTGCATAAAATCTATCTGAAATCCATAGTGAACCAGACTCTAAAACTGCAGTCATAGACTGAATAGAAGTTAAACCAGCAACAATTCGGCAATAGTTATTTACAAAACCGCCACCTGAAGACCCAAACTCAGTTTGAGCAGTAACAACTCCGTAGTTATCCAAAACAGCGGTATTGGTCATATACCACTTTTTAACATTAATAGCAGCTCCATGATCATTATGCATCAAAGTAGAAACAGACATACTTAAATCATCGGAATTAATAACACCCGAGTTATATACTTTACTACTATTGGTAATTTTAAAATCGCCTTTATTTGCAGTAAGAGTTATTGTTCCCTCATTGTATATAGTACTAGCTCCATTAAGATCTATACCTGTGTTATTACCACCATTTATAGTAATTAGACCTTTATTTACAACATCAATTCCATTAGTAATATTAAGTGGCTTACTCATTGTAATAGATCCACCATTATCTACATAAATTATTGGAATGTTTACAGCAAAAGTACCTGTATTAATACCGTCAGATGTAATCACCTGTCCACCAGGCAAAACAACAATAGATGTTCTATTAAGATCTATTTTAGAACCAACATTCAAAATACCTTGAACATATAAAATAGCATGAGCACTACCATGACTGGTAGAGATTGCAGATGTTCTAGTAAAACCAGCTGGGATAAGATAAGACTTGTAAGTATTACCATGTGCCGATGTCTCTCCTGCAGCAAAACCAGTTGTGGTTAATGAGTTGTTATTATTCACTATAACATCATACTGAGTAGGGATTGGAATAGAGGGACTTGGAAAAGAGGGCCCTGCTAGAGCATTAGCTCTAAAAACTATTGGTGAGTCACCTGGTTCAGCCTCTAAATTGACATTTAGGTTTGTAGAGAGAATGTCAACCTTTCTAACTCTAACTAAACCATCGGGACGCGTCTCCTGAACATATACATGAGGTATTGGGCTTGCTACTGCAATATTCAAATTATATGGTGCAGAAGGTCTAGCTGCTCCTGTTGCAAGCAACGTAGAGCCATCAAAGGCAAGAGAGTTATATACTCTAATAACGTGAATTGCATCGGCAGAGTAACCCTGTACCTGATTAACTGAAATTGTGAGCTTTAGCTCTTTAATAGTTTTCCAATCAAACGTTGCTGGTATTCCAGAAGTTGGATCTGTTGGATCTGGGGGATTTACAGGATCTGGATTATTATTTTTAACACAAGAACTTAATAGCACAATTAAAGCTACTAAAAAATATGAAAAAATAGATTTCATTTTAAAATGATGTGTAAACATGTGAGTTTTTAATTTATATACAAAAGTAACAAAAACTTAGCCAAATTGTTCACACAAGTACCTATAAACTAAAAAATATTGAATTGAGCATGCGCTCCAAAGCAAATATACTTGAAATCTTGAATAAATATCTGAAAATAAAGATGTCTAAAAACCATCATGCTTGAGCCAAGATTGATATTCCTGGTGTCATACTCAGCAATTAAAGATAGGTCCGAAAAAAACCTTGTAGAAGATAGTGCTTTTGGGGAGATAGAGATACCCCCAGAAATTGGATTATCTAGAGATTTGTGCCTACTAGAGAGTATATTATAGGCAGTATGCAGCCCCAAATCAAATGGACCAGCACTTATACTTTTACTTAAGGCAATATAATGAGAACCAAAATATTTATTACCTCCACTACCACTGAAAAGACTTGTTTTGTTGGAAGTTAATAGATCGTTAGAGCCAATAGCAATTGCTGGATGATAACGACCCTCTTTAAGAGCCCGTAATCTTACAGAAATAGAGCGATCGACATTATCGAACTTGCCTCTGTCATGTAAATCAAAAGCGGTATTATTTATTGCCGCCTCAAAAAAAGAAAAAAAAGTAATATTTAGAAAAAAATTGAAAGTATTATAGTCCCACTTATCTGGAGTCATATTGGTATTTAGGAAATTACCCCCAATTTTTACAGTACCCTCTGGCGAGAACTGTGCAGTTGGACTATTTAATAGCCCTTTAACACCAAGTGTCGTTTGAGCAACAAGTGGATTAAAATTAATGAATAGTAGAATAGTTATAAAACAAAAAGAGACCCAGAGCCCTTTAAGGGCCCCAGATCTCTCACAAAGTGAACTTATTATTATAAAGAAACGGTTCATTATTTTGTGTTGTTGTTATAATCTCTATACAGATCCACCACCACCTGAGCCATGATCGCCATGAGTCTCATGCTTATCTTCAAAGAATAGAGAAACAGCTCCTGCTGAATGTACCTCCATATTTAATGTTACATCTGTACCATCACCTTTAGTCATAACCACTGAGAATCTATATCTCTCAATAATTTGCTTACCAGTAGTTAACAACTTCCAGTCTGGAAGAATGGTTCTATTTACAGAGATATTATCATCTACCAAAGCAAACTCATCTACAGAGTTAGAGTTTCCGAAATATGGCTTAACTAAATTCTCAATCATAGCCTTAAGAGTAGAAGCATCGGCACCAGTGATACCTGCATTTGCAATAACAGTATTTAGAGGAGTACCAAATTTGTATCCTTGCTTACGTTTAATTGCAATTGTATTAACAGTTATAGGCTGAACAGAGTTATTATGAATCATATTATCTACAACATTGACATTCTCTTCTTGAGCAGCTAAAGGAGTTCTTTGAGAAATATAAGTTATCTTATAAATCGAGAAGTGATTAATGGTAGTATTATACTTATTATTAGAACTTACATAGTTAACTGACTGTGGTTTAATTTCCCACTGACCAGATGTTTGATTGTAATACTCCAACTGAATATTTTTAAATCTATTGTTTGTTAATGGATTATTAATAACAAGTGGTAATGGATTACTAAACTGTAACCCAGAAGGTCCAAACTGCATAACTGCTAAACCAGGGTTATTTACTGTACCAGATGCTACAAAGTCTGGAACTGCAATAGCCGATATATTTACCGTTCCTGTAACAGGATTATTGTCCTTATCTTTAATTGTGGTATTTGCAGGAATGGTTAAGCTTGCAGGAAGTGTACTACCAGAGATATTGATAGACCCACCTTCGGCTGGGTTTATTGGAGTAACACCCTCAACAAACGGCACCATAGTAACAGAGATTGTATATACAAGCACATAATTTGGTGCACCTGCTTGAAACTCGATGCTATATGTTGCACTAAAGAAACCATCTTTTGTAAGCACTAAAGTATATTTACCAGCCTGAGTTAGATTTGCAAATTCGAAATTTCCTGTTGCATTAGTGGTTTGGGTTAGTGTTCCCATAGTTACTAAAACACCTGCAAGAGGAGTATTTGTAGCTTGATTCATCACCTGACCTTTGATTGTATATTTTGGTGGCTGAGGATCTGGTCTTTCTGGTTCGTCATCTTTTGAGCAAGAGGTTGCTGAGGCTATAAAGAAAGCCATAAGAACCAAAACACCTGCTCTTTTTAGATAATAGATAATGTTTTTTTTGTCCATGATTATGTTTTTTAATTTGGTTAAATAATGTTATATTATAAATTCCTGTTTAGTACACCTCTGTTAAAGAAGTTAAAACTACTGCTCTCATCTGGCGAGGTGTTAAACCATCGGCCTCTAAGAGGATAAGGGCGCGCAATATATTCGATAGAAAAAAAGTCTGAGGGTCTGGGATAAATAATTTTTCTGTTTCTTTTGTAATTTGGGGAAGGAATCTTGATGGAGAAAAAGAAACCTCCATTAAAACTATAGCCATCGTGATTAAGGGTTTGAATATAAAACCCTACAGCACTATTGGAAAAATATCTTGTAATCTCACCCCTTAAAGCCACATCGTTACCAAGATATTTAGCTACATTTAAATTAAATAAAACTCTGGCTGGCTTATAAAAATAGAAGCCTCCTGCTCGCCAATGAGTCTTATCAAAATCCTCCACTACCAACTTCTCAAAAAGAGCTAACGTCCAAGCTGTGACACCGGCCTGAGCATAAACACCTGCTCTATCCTTAATAATCTTGACAGCTTTGATATCGGCACCCGATCTGAAATTGTTGAAATTACCTATAGTTGCAAGTAGATGCAGGTCTTGGCCTAAATCTAAATATTGGCTAAAAGTAACAAATCCAGGGCGAACACGTCCCTCTTCTAGAGAATACTCATTAAAAACTGGTAAAATAACTTGGGCTGTTAATAACCCACCACTCCAGGTACTTATCTCTAAAGTAGGATTTATA
>LUYZ01000005.1 GCA_001603425.1 Bacteroidales bacterium Bact_08 | reverse complement strand
ATATTAAATTATAGAAATTGTCTATATTTGCGGCTTAATTTTAAAATCTAAACAAAAAACAGATTCTTCTGTTTAATTTAGGTGTAAATAATTTTAATATGGCGTATAATTTATTAAAAGGTAAAAGAGGCTTGATTTTCGGAGCCTTAAATGACAATTCAATTGCATGGAAAACCGCAGAGAGAGTTTATGAAGAGGGTGGTGTATTTATTTTGACAAACACTCCTGCATCTATGAAAATGGGAAATGTCAATCAGTTAGCTGAAAAATGTAACACTATTGTAATACCAGCAGATGCTACGGATGTATCTGATTTAGAGAATCTTATTGTAAAAGGAATGGAGCACTTAGGAGGTAAATTCGACTTTGTTCTTCACTCTATTGGAATGTCTCCGAATGTTAGAAAGGGTAGAACTTATGACGATCTTAACTATCACTATCTGCAGCAGACGTTTGACATATCGGCAATCTCATTTCATAAGATACTTCAAACGTGTAGAAAACTTGATGCAATAAATGATTGGGGTTCTGTTGTGGCTCTATCTTATGTTGCTGCACAAAGGACTCTTTATGGTTATAACGATATGGCCGATGCAAAGGCTTTGCTTGAGTCAATAGCTCGTAGTTTTGGTTATATTTATGGTAGAGAGAAGAATATTAGAATTAATACAGTTTCTCAGTCGCCAACAATGACAACTGCTGGTGGTGGAATCATGGGATTTGATAAATTGCTAGATTTCGCAGAGAGAATGTCTCCTCTTGGAAATGCAACTGCCGATGAGTGTGCTGATTATATCATTACTCTCTTCTCAGACTTAACTAGAAAAGTGACCATGCAGAATCTTTTCCATGATGGTGGATACTCTAGTATGGGTATGAGTCTTGGAGCTATGAGTATTTATAGAGAGGGGCTTGAGTACAATGACGTTAAAGAAGATAAGAGAAATAAAAAGAACTCAAAAAAAGAGGATAAATAGGTCCAATAACTGGTACTAATGAGATAATCTGAGAAGAATTTCTAATAAGGATTTCTGAGAATTGTAGAGACTGTCTTTAAAGGCAGTCTCTTCTTTTTTTCTACTCTTTTTCTACACTTTTATGCAAGTCCTCTTTGGATAGAGCAGCACCAATAGCTGTAGCATATTCTGCATTTGAGGGAAACTCAAATCCTATATTATATATTGCAGATATCTCTTCCAGAATCTTTTTCCCTACTGGATTTTTACTCCCATTACCTGTAATTACAATGTTATTTGTGTTTCGACTTTTGGCAGCAAATACAGATATCATCCCAATTACTTGATATACCATGTTAAGAATACCTATTGCCATATCCTCTCTGTTTGCACTATCCAACATCTTTCCAAAATTAGACGCTGTGGTTTTGTTATTCAAAAAACTAATTCCAGAATCTGATATGTCTTCAATAAGTAGATCTACATTTGTTATATCGCCATGTTCTGCTAAATTAAGGATATGGTCGAAAGTTGTAGATTTTATAAGTTCTTTTGCTAAACCAACAATCGTACCTCCTCCAATTCCTGTCCCGCCTAGATGAGTGATCTTGTCTTTATCGGCCTCAATTATTGAGGTGCCAGTGCCGATATTTGTTATGACAATTCCTTCTCTGCCTGCTAAATACATTCCGCCAAGCCCAATAGATGAAATTTCATCTATTTTATATGTCTCTATGCCAAAAATATTTCGTTTGATTTTAACAGATCCAGCACCAGTTATAATAAGTTTCTTAATTTGAGAAATGTCGATATTATTCTCCATAATAATTTTTCCAAGAGCACCAGATGCCGATGTTATTGCATCGTAGGCCTTGGTTTTAACGGTGCCAATGATTTTGCTATTCTCTGCAGCCACCGCTTTTGTGGTTGTACATCCTATATCTATCCCAATTACCATTAATAAGTTGTTTATTTTGAGCTGGCAAAGTTATAACTATATTTTATTATCTATCATTCTGGCCACCATAATTCCTATATTGGATTTGATGTCCATGCAATATTTTGTTAGACCTTTCTCCTCAACTACCACTTTTTTCTGAGTTGATGATGCGTGTATAAAAGTAAGCTTATCACCCTGTTTATAGATTATTCCAACATGTGTTAAATCTAAACCTTCAATATTTGTTGCAAAACCCACAAGATCTCCAGATCTAAAACAATTTGAACTCTTTTCAATTATATTTTTTGGAATGTAGTAGTGCTCTCGTTTATTTATCTCTTTTTCGATCAGTTCTATTTTTTTTACTAGAGCCATATTGTTTTTAAGTTGCTTGTATTTATCGGGGTTCTTTGATATAATATTTAACTCTTTAATAAATGGTACGCCATTACACTCTTTTGTTATATCTTTAATGAATCCATTTTTCTGATTATGATAAAACCAGTCAGTTGTGTAATGTAATCTAGAAGAGTAATCTTCTATTCTGCCATCCCTATATCTATACCTTTTAAGGAGATCTTTATAGTTTTCAAAATCCAATTTATTCTCAATAAAGCATGTGGCAAGAACAATAACGTTTTCCATAAATGTAGTACAATCCAGCTCTTCTAGATTAATGACTAGACCTTCTGGTTCTTTTTCCAGTGTATGAGCTACGTAAGGTGTTCCTAAAAAGAACTTTGCTGTTAATATAATAACCTCCTCTCTAAAATTACTATCAATAGCTTTACCTCTGCTTTCTAAATCATCGGCACTTATAGATGCACTTGCATATATGTAATTCACATATTTGTTAAATATATCAATAGAGTTGGCCGATATATACTCTTTATGAGGATTGCTTTGGGCAGATAAAGTATTGATAAATAGTGAGTAGAGTAGAGTTAATAGGGTTAATGCAGCAATTCTTTTCATGAAATTAAATTTTATGTTGATAACTGGTTTTAAAAATAGTATATTTTTTTACTTTAAGGAACTATTTTTGCATATATTGGTCAATTGATGTACTTACATTAATATTTATAAAATTAATACTTTGCAGATATGAAGAAAAAGATGGAATCCTTAGGATTTTTTGAGAATTCAAGCAAGAGTTCAAAAGAGTATATTCATCAATATATTAAGTTAAGATTGGAGGCTTTGGGATTGGTTAGCGATGGAGATTTTAATAAAGATGTAGATGATGATAGCTTTTTGCACCTAGCAAAGTCACTGATCATAAATTACAGAGAGAGAGAGCGACAGTTTAAAAACTATCTCTGCCCTGCAGATCAGCGTATCCAAAATTTTTTACGCAACTATTTTAAAGGGATTGATGTTCCAGATGTTAATATACCTTCATTTACCTTTACTCTAGATTTTCATGGAATAGCTAGAGAGCTATCACTACCCGAAAAGAAACAAGAGTTTTTTTCTGAATATCTTTCGTCTTACAGAATAAAGCAGGGTGTATTGCACAATCCAAGGCATGATAGAAGAACTACAAAGGGTGTATTTCATATTGCAGAGGGAGGGATGCCTATTCCAGATGATAAAAAGGCAGTCCCAATTAAAACAGCAGCCTTACTTGTAAATAGAGCAACTGTTGTTGAGGGAGATATTTTTAATATCCCTTTTACTCAAGATTTTGATATTCCTGCTAAAACCTTTGTTTCTCTTTTACTTAGACCAAAAGTATCTCCAGCAGTTGATGGTATATGTAGCGAAAAGAGTTTAGAGGTTAGATTTTTTGCTCCAGGTGGTTTAGTAAGTAATCTGGATTTTGTTGAGTCTATCTTTGGAAACGGAGGATCTCCATACCATATATCTAATGATGCAGGTCTAGACTTTGAAAACTGGAGCGGACATACTGGTTGTATAATTTTAGCTCCTCAGTTATGTAAATTAACTAAAAAAGAGTTGGCTTTACCGCATATTTCTGAAGCCACTGATAGGCAGAAAAGAGATGGTATGTGTTGGGAGAATGAGAATGAACTCTATAATGACGGAGTTGCATTTAAGTTAACCATGAGAACGGAAGAGGGTATTATTGTTACAGTTATTGCAGATAACTATTTTGGATACTCTAAAAAAGAGATTAAGACTTTTATCTCATATGCTGCTAACCTTTATGGAAATGCAGAGGAGGAGCATGCTGGTGGAGCATTAATTTTCCCTTCGTATAATCAAGGTGATGGGCAGATTACTAAAGCCGATAATTTTAAAAATAAACTAGAGGATGTAGCTAAATTATTTCCCGAGGTTATTGATATGCAGCCAGAAGGTTATGGTTTAGATAAGAATTACGATAATATAGTATATGTTCCAGAACAAAGTAGATTTGATATTAAATCTCAATTAGTTAGTTGGAATAGAAAGAAACAGGATTTTTCAATTAAACTTCTTCCAAACAAAACCTATATAATGCCTAATGGTCATAAATATAGAATGGAAAAGGCTGCTGGTACTCTAAATTATCGTTTGGTTGAGACAAATTCAGAGGGAGTTATGGTTCATAAACCATGTACTGTGTCTGGCGGAGGTAAGTCCGAAATATCTAAATCTATCGAGGATTCTATCATTACAGGCTCATTTTTCATAAAAGATTTTGATTCTGATTTTAAAAAGGTAGAGGAGATTATCAATTATAATTATATTGATAGATTCAAAGATAAAAAGCACTCAAAAGTTGATAGTAGGTCTTTTTTAAGTAATAAAAGATCAATGGGTTCGTCAATCAAGTTGCTTACTCCATCTCCAGATTTTACCGATGAGTATAATGCTTGGTTAAACTCTTTACCTCAATATATTAAAGGGATTGCATTTATTGTTAAGAGATTCTATAGAGAGGAGTGGGGTAATGATTGGAAGAGTTATTTCTCAGTTGATATTCTTAACGGGCAGCCTGGAAATGAACTTAAATATATGAACCGTAAGCTTGCAGCGAGATATTTGAGAGTTGGATATGACAATAATGGTGCATGGCGTACTTTTAAGTTAAGACAAGATTATGTTCATGCCGATAAGCTTCAAATGGAAGATGATATTACCGTTTCTACTGTTGTGCCTACAAGTTCCCTTCAAAATTTAAACCCTCTAATTAAAAATAAGAGCGTTAAGATTATCGATAATTGCGAGTATAGATTTTTCCAAAGACCAGATGAGGCGATTAATAGAGGTTTAGATAAGAAAGCAGAGAACGATCTCTCTTCTCCAAATACATTTATATCTAATTTTGAGCCTCTTACTGTTGATGATGCTAAGAATATGGTAGAAGATGTGATCAATTTTGATCTATTTACTGCTCCAATGCAAAATCTAATAAAAGAGGTGTCTGAGCAGCCAAATCCAGCATATTTTGTTTCATCGGCAAATCCTAGAATTGTGGATGGCAAAGAGACTAAGAATGTGAGATATTTGCAGACAAGAGATGATGTTATTGATCCTAGAAATAAGTATATTGCAGAGATGGGTATGAGAATTTCTCGCTCTATTTCTATGGATAAGCCGCTTTATGTTCCTGTGAATGCAGTTTTACCGGGTAGAAGAAATAATCCAGCAGAAAAGGATATTAGACCTTTAGCTGTTTATAGCCCAATTCATTATCAAGAGTTACCAGAGCTATTTATGGACTTTATTAGTTCATTGACTGGTAAGTCTCCATCTACAACTGGTGCTGGTTCAGAGGGGGCTCTTACAAAAGCTCCATTTAATGCTCTGTTACCAATCATAGATTTAAATAATGCGTTAGTGTCATTTATTTTAACTGGTTATCATGGGTTTACTACTCCAGCAGGTTATATCGGCCAAAAATATAGAATAGATCATGATCTAAGTCTTCTTATTCCTGAGCTTTGGGCAAGATTGCAGCCTCAAGAGAGAGATCCAAAGGCAATGATTCATAATGGAGATCTAGAAAAAATTGAAGATTTTGAGTTCGATGGCAAGCATATTCCTGCCTCTATATTGGGTTACAGAATAACTGAAAAATTTGTAAATGGATATTTTGGAAGAGTATTTGAAAATCCTAATGTTATATTCCCAGATGATATGCTCAAGCCTGAATTACAGTCTTTAGAGCAATTTGCCGATGGTGTTTTAAATATTGTTGAAGCTCAACAAAAAGTGGCAATGTCATATTTTAGAGATTCATCCATCAATTGTGCTTGTCCTCCTTTAAAAGCTCTTCTGAATATTATGGCTTATGGTCAGTATGAGGGAAAAACACTAAAATCTCCAGAGATTAGAGAACTCTTCACATATGATTCCTTAGTAAATTCAGATTGGTATAAAGCTAGAATTTTATCAAAACAACAATCTGATATCTCTTTATATGCTTCTCATATTAGGTATGTGGAGAAAATCATTAGAGAGGACCAAAGTCTTTCTAAGGAGATGTATCAGAAACTTATTGATAAATTACATATTCTAAAAGAAAAATATGAGCATGTTTGTTCTTATGAATATGTTAAGAGCCTTGAGGGTACTATTGGTAGAGATAGTATAAAGGGGCATGTATAGATATGTTTCAAGGACAATTCTCTAAATAGATAGTTTATTTTTTAATTGTTTATATCCTGTGGCGCTTGCTCTAATGCAGGCGCCTTTTTTTAGATATATATTATAGCTCTCTTTGCCAAAAAGTTCAGCTCTTGAGATTTTGTATATATTTACAATATAAGAGCGATGTATTCTTATAAAGTTCTCTGGTAGGCTATTCTCTAGCTCTTTCATTGTGTGTTCTTTAATGTATTTTCCACTCTCTGAGTGTATGTCCACATAGTCTCCGTTTGCTTGAATAAATAGAATATCATCTACATCAATTATATGTATCTGTGATCCATCTTTGATAGATAGTTTCTTTATTTTTTCACTAATATGTATCTCTTGTGTTATTGAGGTTAAATCAGACATGATATTATTATCAGTATTTTCTCTATTGATAGATCCATTATCATCGGTTTTATATGATAGTAGAAGACTCTTATACTCAAAATTGGAGTAAATTAGATTATATATTGTCCAAATGAGAATATTAAACACCAAAATTAGTGGAGTATTCAAATAGATTACATCAACTAATGACTCTTTTAGTTTTGGGAAAAACAGATTGGCAATAAAATAGGGTAAAAGAGTGCTTAAACTTAAAGCCATAATGTGTAGTGTAGCTTTTGCTTGAAATGTTTTAATGTGTTTTAAGTAGAAAAAGAGCAGAGATCCAACAATAAAAAGGATTAATTGAGATATAATAGATTGAGTAATTGAAAGAGCAATTGTGGATCTAGTATATGTTATTAGTAAAAATGAGAGGGCAGTAACAGCTATTGCTGCTACTGCCGTCAAGATAACTATTTTTGGTGCATTGTTTATTATCATCTAATTTTGAATTTACAAAAACCTGTTGCGTATTGAGTTTTTGGTTCTTCCAAAATTACAATTTTTAATTTAATTTTTAATCTCTATTCCGCTAAATGAAGCGTTACCTCTAATAACTAAAATGTATGGGCTATCAGATTGATGATTTCTAATATATCTCTTATCTTCGGTACCACTAAACATATTACTAACCTCTGTTTTAATTATCCAATTATCTGGAACATATATCTCAATTCCACCAAAGTTGCAATCTACATAGACATATGTCTCTCCTGTTTGAATAGAGGTGTTTCTAAGATCTAATATTGTTCCTCCAAATCTGTTTACTATTGTTGCTCCTTTGAATAGTGGGTCTAATACTATTTGTTTTATTGAGCCGAATGAGTTGTTTGAATAAATAAATCCATTTTCTGTTTTGTACTCTGTTGAGTCTGTAAAATATTGTTGATGTATTCTATCTTTCATTTTACGTTCTTTTTTGGAGTTTATTAGAACAACAATTCCTATAATTATAAATACGATCGGCCAAAAATCTCTTGTTCCAAAAAATTGGAATCTTGGTATAAATGGAATAATAGGGAGTAAGAAAAATATACCTATTATTGTAAGGACTATACCTGTAGTGTTATGACCTCTACTTAGGGAGTACACTCCAATTGCTACTAGGAGCATTTGCCAAGAAATTATAAATCTATAGATAAAGTAATCTATGAATCCAACATTTTTCCCTAAAATTACCAGTCCGGCAATTATAAATAGAATGGCAATAAAAATATTGTTGTTGCTTTTCTTGTGGTATTTATGTTCATTAGAACTTTTATTTTGATGTTCGTTAGAACCTTCGGGTTTTTGATCTAATATTATCATGATGTTAAATTTTTCTGGTGCAAACATAGTGTCTATAGTGTTTCTAGTAAATGGTTTTTCGACTAAAAAGGTGTAAAAATCGACCAATCCCTCTTTTTTTCTGTTGAAAATGGTTGTTTTTGTCTGTTGTTCTCTACTGTCTGTCTTTCGTTTCTTTCTTTTTGCAGCATCTTTCTCGCCTTTTTCTTTTTGCTGCATTTCTTTTTGCTGCATTTCTTTTTGCTGCAGGTTCATTATCTCTCTTGCTGTAACGAAGTTTTTTCAGAGGCACCTATTTCCTTTTCTGTTTTTTCGGGGCCTGCGGAACTCCTCACTATCGTTCGTCAAACAGTCCTCGTCCCTTTCCTCAAAAACACAACACTACTGTTCCTGTCTTTTTTGTTTTTTGCTGTAGTTGCTTCTCTTTGTCTTTCTGGCTCTTAGCCTCTCACTCTGCCTTTTTTTCTGCTGCTTTGCTCTGGTTTTCTGGTTCTTAGCCTCTCACTCTGCCGCTGTGCGTTCCTTTCCTCTGGTTTTCAACTCTTTGCTGTTTTGTTTTGTCCCCGCTTCCTTTTGCCCTGCTGCCACAGCTTCTTGCTCTCTTGCTGCAACGAAGTTTTTTCAGAGGCACCTATTTCCTTTTCTGTTTTTTCGGGGCCTGCGGAACTCCCACTATCGTTCGTCAAACAGTCCTCGTCCTTTTCCTCAAAAACTATCAATAAAATAGGTGAAAACTTATTTTGCAGTGCAGAGAGCGTATGAAGCTGTAATATGCAACATGCAAATGGATGTTTTTTCGCAAAGTTATTTACCTAGTCTGTTATAACAGGATCTTTTCTCCTTTTCTGTTCTTTTTGCCCTGCTGCTTCTCCTTGTCTCTCTGGCTCTTAGCCTCTCACCCTGCCGCTGTCCGTTCCTTTCCTCTGGTTTTCAGCTCTTTGCCGTTTTCTTTTGTCTCAGCCCTGGCCTCTTTCCTGGCTTTTGTGCCTTTTTTTGCCCTTTTTTGCCTATTTCCCTCTTTTTTTTGTCCTTTTTCTTTTTGTTAGTCGCTCATATCAAACACCTTTGCACGCACTCCGTCAGAGCCTCCTGCAACCATCTCACATCCAGATTACTGCTGCCGATATGTGACAAACACCTAATAACCAATTATATCTGTCCTACTACCACACGTTTCTCCTCTCTTTTTTAAGTGGTATTTTTGTTTTTCTCTCCTTTTTGCGTCCTTTTTGTTTTCGCAATGCCCTTATAACCAGTTTTTTTGCGCAAACTCCGTCAGAGCCCCCTGTAACCATTTCCAAACCAGCGTCTTACCTCTCTAGTGTGGCAAATATCACACAAACAGCACTTTACAAACCAACAAACCAAGCTCTATTTGTATTTACAACCAATGATCCACAAATAAACAGCATCAATGCCAGTAACCAACCCAAAACTGCCCATAAGTACCGTTGTCGCCTCCATTCCAACCCCATTAAAGTTATTTGCCCATGCTTTAATAGTTTATTTCCTGCTCATGCTGGCAACTTTGAATGGAGTTGCCAGCCGCAAGAATAAACTAAGCATGGGAATAACTTTGATGGGGAGCGTGAGCAAGCATCCTTATCCAAGGCCTGACCTTTTCAAAGTCACAACCTCTTTAAAACCAGAGATTTTGTACGCACTACGTCAGAGTCAAGCCTTAGCAGCCTCTCAGTCAGGTTTTTGCACGCACTCCGTCAGAGTCCAGCCTTAAACCCTTGACCAGCAGCTCAATATATGTAGATTGTGCAAGCTTTGCAAGCAAAGCTGCCTTTCAGCTTCATAAAAACCTTTTCTAATTCACAAACCTCTTAAAACCAGTACTTTTGCACAAACTCCGTCAGAGCCGTCCCCAACCACCTCACAGCCAGCCGTCAGCGTCCACCTCTAGCATGCACTTCGTAAGATCCATCCAGCAATATTGTTGCAGATTTATCAATTTATATTAAATTTGTTATGATTTAAAGTGTTATTATCTTTAATTCTGAAGATTTAGTTTTAATCATTAACCAATATAATTAATTATGAAAATAAAATTTTTAGCGCTATTACTTTTTTGTGGTTTGGTATTTACTAATGTAAATGCTCAAGAGTATAAATATCAAGGCGAAGCAGGTGCTGGTTACTCATTTGGAGTTGGTACTTGGGATATTAATAGATTTACTTTAGAGACTATTCATGGTATTAGATTAAATGACAACTTTTTTGTAGGTGCTGGTATAGGATTCCAATTTTATAGTCAGGATGGAGAATCGGCAACTATGATTCCTATTTTCGCAAATGGAAAAGCCTATTTATCTACTGGTAAAATAGTTCCTTATCTCTCTTTAGATCTAGGTTATGGTTTTGGTATGGGGGTGACTGGAAGAGTTTAGATGGTGCTTATGTTGCTCCTGCTGTTGGGTTAAGCTTTGCTATTTCTGAGAAGAATAGAGCTAATTTGGGTTTATCGTATCAGTCACAAAAATTGTCAGAGAGTGGTGTTAGTATCTCTATGAATGCAATAGCTCTTAAATTAGCTATTACCTTCTAGATTCTAATTGAGCATAATAATAAAATCTGCTTTAATGTGTAGAAATCACAGAAAAGCAGATTTTTTATTTGTGTGAACTTAGTTAGTGTTTCACCCTAACAGTCAGACTACTATTGTTTAGGAAGAACTTCTATAAAGAACTGAAGTTGTTGTTTTTTACCAAAAGATTGATTTGCAGATCCATATCCCCAGTCTGATCCAAAGAAGGTGATTGCCCTCTCTCCGTATCTCATATTTAGAAGAGTTTGAGCAAAACCATTAACTACACTCTCTCCACTAGAACTTGGCTGCCCAACTTCATGAACTTCAAATTGTATGGGACTATAAGATTTTTGACTATTATATATTCTGTATTTTCTTGCAGTATCCTCTATATTGGTATCAAATACAAACCCATTTAATAATCTGCCAACATAATTATACCTTATTGAACTACCAGCTTTTACGCTATCTGATTCCGTAGTTAGTAGCTTTGTAAAATAGTACCCTTTTTTCAGTGAATCCAACCCATCAAAATGTAGGTTACTATATCTTTGAAGAGTATCCAGCTCGTATTGAGGGAAATCCTCAATAACCTTAACAACTTCAATATGATAAATTATCGGACTAGAGTGAACTCTATTACTTTTAGGATAGTCATACTCAGATGCCCACGTTGGAACAATAACTTGAATTATAGCTCCCTCTTTTTTACCCATTAGAGCCTCTTCTACACCCTTAATTAATGTGTAGTTATTCATTTCAAAAAGAACAGGTCCATAGTAATTAGAATATGCAAAACCTCCAACCTGTTTAGCGATCTCTTCTCTACTAGTTGTCACATAATTCCCATTTAAATTCAGGGTAGAGTATCTAACATAGACAGAGTTGTTCTTCTTGATCTCTTTACCAGTTCCTTTCTTTTCTGTTAAAACATAAACACCTGAGGAAAGAGGTTTAAGAGTATCTTTATGGACTACCTTAATATGAGCATTAATAATCTCTTTTTCAATATCATCGACATCTATTTTTTGATCTTTAGCACAAGAAGTGGCTAATATTGAAACAGCCAGCGAAGCGCTAATTATAAAGTTGAATCCCTTTTTTATATTCATTACGATCTTTTATTTTTCTAACTTAAGCTACAAAGTTAGTATTTTTTACTTTTGTTTAATATCTTTTATCCAAACCTCAACATAATGTGCCGATGATTTTGGGATTAATCCAATCTGTTTGTCTCCAAAGCCATTTTTAGCTGAATAAATTATTACTGACTCTTCATTTTTTTTTGATCCAATAAGTCCAATATCCATTCCTTTAATTAGCTTTCCTCTACCTACTACCTCTTTTCTAATTTCAAATAGATTAAAGTCTACATTAAAATTATTTTCAATAGCAATCTCTTTTACATTGGTATCGTAAATTTTCCCTTTACCATTTGAGAATATATATGCTGCATAATAGAAGAAAATAGAGTCTCCAGGCTTGGCTATAATATTGTTATTCCCTTCACTTTTAATAATTCTCCATACTCCAATATCATTGAAAATAACATTAGCATCCTCTAATGAAGAGACATATTTTTCTATCATCTCTTCTTGTCTAGTATTATTTAACTTCTCCTCCTCTTTAGAGCAGGAAAAAATAAGAAGTAAAGTTATGCTGAGGTATGTCAGATATTTTAATATAATCATTATTCTTCTGTTTTAAAGCACTCATTATAGCTAGTATTGAGACTCTCTTCAAAAAATTGTGCCACA
>LUYZ01000086.1 GCA_001603425.1 Bacteroidales bacterium Bact_08 | reverse complement strand
TCTCCCTCCTCTCTAAATCTTGTTGATATTATTCCATTTACTCTATTTCTTACAATATTTGCCGCACTAGTTAATGAAACGCCTGCCATTGATAGTTTTTTTCTATCAAACACAACTCTTAATTGAGGCATATCATCTTCTCTACTCAGCCTTACGTCATTTACTCCCTCTATCCCTCTCATAATATTGGCAACATTATTAGCAACAGCAAGAGCATCATCCATATTATACCCAAGGATATCCATCTCAATATCGGCAGCAGCTCCTCCAAAACCACCTCCAGAGCCTCCTGGTTTAACCTCAAATCTATAAATTTCTGGGATTTGCTCTAAATCTCTTCTCATCAAATCTCCAATTTCAAAAATATCTCTATCTCTATACTTTAGATCTTTCATCCTTGCTGTATATGTGATCAGGTGAGTTCCAGAGCTTCCTAATGACATAAAGATATTTGAGCCATCCGACTGTCCCATAGAGGTTTGTAATACTTCTATCTCTGGATATTGGCTTTCCCATTTTTCAGTTATATATTTATTTAAGATTCTGGCTTGCTCTATTCTGGAGCCAACAGGCAGCTCTACTGTTATAGATATTTGGGAGTTATCTGCTGTAGGGAAAAAATCTGTACCAACTCTACTTAAAAGGAAAATACTTGACAAAAATAGCCCTGCAGACAGAATAAAAACCATTGTTCTATTGGCCAAAGCAAGAGAGAGTGTTTTCTCATAAACAGCATCTAGCCAATTTAAAAATCGCTGAATTGGAGAGTAGATAGCTCCAAAAACCTTCCCTCTTTTAGGGTCCTTCTTCAATATCTGCGAGCTTAGCATTGGGGTAAGGGTTAATGCAGCAATTGTAGATATTGTTATAATTATTGTTACAATCCAACCTAACTGTCTAAAAAGAATACCGGCAAGACCAGAGACCATTGTTAGTGGAAAAAATACTGCAACAATCGTTAGTGTAGAGGCAACAACAGCTACAGCAACTTCATTTGTTGCATATATTGCAGCATCTTTTGGCTTACTACCTTTCTCTATGTGAGATGTTATATTTTCTAATACCACAATAGCGTCATCTACTACCATCCCAATTGCAATGGAAAGGGAGCTAAGTGAGATAATATTTAGCGTATTGCCTGTAATCATTAAATAGATAAACGCAGCAATTAACGATACTGGAATAGTCAAAATAATTATAAACGTGGCTCTCCAACGTCCAAGGAAAAAAAGCACAACAATCACAACAAATAATCCAGCTAAAAGCACAGTCTCTGTTAACGAACCAATACTACTTTTTATAAAATCGGAAGTGTCCAATACCATAGCCAATGTTATATCTGCAGGTAATGACTCTTTAATTTTTGGTAACTCCTTGTTTATCTTGTTTGCAATATCAACCACATTTGCTCCTGACTGCTTTTGAATAACAATCATTGCAGCTCTCTCCCCATTTGTCAAAACCTCAGTAGCTCTCTCTTTTAGAGTATCCTTAATTATAGCAACATCCTTAATAAATATATTTTTACCCGCTACGCTTCCAACTATAATATCAGAAATCTCATCACTAGATGAGAACTCCCCATCTACTCTAACAGAAAATGTCTCTGAACCAATATCTATATTTCCACCAGGGATATTTCTATTTTCTAAGGATAGTACCGATGCAATCTGCTCTACTGTTATATTGTAAGCCTCCATTTTAAAGGGATCTACAAGCACTTGTATCTCTCTTTGTGGAGCTCCAGATATAGAGACAGATGCAACACCATTAATCCTATTAATTGGATTAGCTACCCTCTCTTCCAAAATTTTATACAACCCTTGAGGGCTACCCGTTGTCCTTGCAGAGATAAAAGCAACAGGCATCATTGTGGAGTTAAATTTTAGAACAACAGGATTCTCTACATCATCTGGCAAAAAATTTCTTTGCATATCCAGAACACTCCTAATATCATTAAGAGCCTCATCCATGTCTGTTCCATACTCAAACTCAATAGTAATTAATGATATATTATCTTTTGATGTAGAAGTAATCTTCTTTAAATCAGAAACCGTACTTAAAGATGTCTCCAATCTTTTTGTTACATTCTGCTCTATATCCAAAGCACTTGCTCCTGTATAGGTTGTCATTATTGTAATAGCGTTCAACTCTATCTCTGGATAGAGATCTACAGACAACCTAGTAAAAGAGAAAAGACCAAAGACAAGAACTCCCACAAAAACTAGGGCAGTTGTAATTGGCTTCCTTACCGCCGTTTCATATATTTTCATATCTCTTATCTAATTATAATATAATATTTAACTGAGATTCCGAAATCTCAACCAACGAACCATCTTTTAGTGGAGTTTGTCCAGCAATTACAACAACATCACCCTTCTCAAGACCATCTATCACCTCATAAATAGAACCAACTCTCTTACCTAAAACAACTTGTCTATATGACACTCTATCTCCATTGAGAACATAAACAAATTTATCATTTGTTCCAGACTGCTTAACAACAGCCATATCTGGAATAATAACACTCTCCTTTTTCCCAAAATCTACTCTTGCACGTGCAAACATACCGGGTCTTATTTTTAAGCCTGGATTGGCAATTCTAACCTCAGCAATAAAATTTCTAGTTGCAATATCAATAGTAGGGTGTACTAAAAAGACACTCCCTTCAAATATCTCATTTGGATAGACATCCAAAGATATTTGAACTTTAGTGCCTCTCTTAACCCTTGGATAAAACTCTTCAGATATATTTATCATCAATTTTACAGGTTGTATCTGCATTACCTCCAATATAGGCTGACCAGATGCAACATCGCCACTATCAAAGTTTCTTTTTGTAATTACCCCATCTATTGGAGATAGAAGTTTTGTATTTCTTTTCAAATTATCGATATTCTCCTTTGCCACCTTCACTTGTGTGACAATTTGATCATATTGCTGAGCAGATACACCTCCTGCTTTATATAGAGCCTCAAGCCGATCTTTGTCTACCATCAGATTTTCTAACTGAATTTTTGCTTGAAGATAGTTTATGCTCTCCATCTCAACCAAGACGTCACCTTTCCTTACTGCATCTCCTACATTTACAAATATTTTCTCGATTCTCTGAGATGAGGCACTAGATATAGTATTTCTATACATTGGCTGCACATTTGCAGTAACCTCAATAATTTGATCCACTAAATCTCTCTCAATTGTTGCTACTTTTACCTTGTGAGCTCTCTCGGTCTCTTGCTCTTGAACATTTGATGTGTTACAAGAGTATAATACCAATACCCCTGCTAAAACAACTAATAATATTTTTTTCATCTTACGCTATATTATCTTTTTAATACTCTATTATAATTCTCTTTATATTTAATACTCTAATCCTCGTATCTTATCATATTCACTTTTAGCTTTTAAATAATCATAAATTGCCTGTGTAAGATTTAACCTAGACGATGTTAATGCCAATTCACTATCATTAAGTTCTAATAAGGTTCCTGCCCCGGTAGAGTATCTTACTTTAGCAATCTCATAACCACGAGTAGCTTGTCTTACGGCCTCTTTATCCGATTCATATTGCACAGAGGCTCTCTCCATTTCGTTTAATGTGTTTTTTAAAGATGTGGCTAAATTTAGCTCTGTCAGCTCTCTTTGATGCTCTAGTTGCATAATTGCAACTCTTGCTTGCTTCTCTTTATTATAAATAGAGAATTTATTGAAAATTGGAACTTGAATAGAAAATCCTACAGCAAACGAGTTGGACCACGGATGCGTTAGATTAAAATCTTCACTTTGCATCTGAAGTTGATAATTAGCAAAACCAGAAAGAGAAGGAAGTCTCTGCGATCTGATTAGTTCAAAATTTTTATTCAATACCATTTGCTGTATTTTCAATCTTCTTATATTTGAATTATTGGATAAATTGTAATCCATCTGTTCTCTTTTTGATAATTCATTTTCAAAATCCTGAATAGATCCTTTTAACTCAATAGATGTTTCCAAAGGAAGCGATAGAAGAATTTTAATCTGCATTTTTGCCAACTCCAACGAATTTTTTGCTTGAGTTAGTGATGGTAATAAATTTTTTACTGACACCTGAGATCTTATCATATCAAATTCCGAAGCCATGCCATTACTATACATCAACTCAATATTTGATGCTGTCTCTTGCGCATTTGAATAACTATCGTTCAATACTCTTAAAGACTCCTGTAACATTAAAATTCCATAATAAGAACTCTTAACCTGTGAAATCAGCTCTATTTTAGACTCTCTGGCCGATTCAAGAGTACTTTTGAGCTCCAACTCAGACAATCGAATTGATTTAAAGAGAGGAATTGACAGTATTGGCACCTGCAGAGCTCCCGTTACAGCATAACTATTATTTGAACCCATCTCCATCTTACCTCCAGGAAAAAAATCGGCAAAGAAAACAGGTTTTAGAATATTATTTGTGTATTGAGCATTTGCCGAAACAGAGGGTAATAATGAATTCCAATTCTCTTTTCTAGACCAATCAACCCTCTCAATCTCCTTTTGAGCTATTAATAGAGTTAGATTTTTATCTAATGCCAACTCAATTGCACCATCTAGTGTTAGAGAGAGTATATCCAAATCCGAACTATCTCTTTTATCTGCATGGATGTATGCATAACTCTCAATAGAAAAAAGAGCTAACACAATTAATATCATACTATTCCTTACTATATTAAATTTCATATTAAAAAACATATTAATTATCAATTAAAATTCTAAACTATTCTTTTATTATTGCTTATTTAGCAAATATTCATCTATTAATTCAACTCCTTTATTTGTAGCTAATCCTCTAAAATAAAATATAATAACACTCTTAAATAACTCTTTTCTAGAGTACTCTCTCAAAGAGAATATCTGGGAATCATCAATTATATTAGATATTTCGAATATAATTTTCGTTAATAAATCTGTATCAATATCTTTTTTTATTAAGCCCTCTTTCTGTCCTTGTTTAATAAAATCTAAAGTCATTTGTGTATGATGCTCTATAAATTTCCC
>LUYZ01000085.1 GCA_001603425.1 Bacteroidales bacterium Bact_08 | reverse complement strand
GGTTTTAGATGCGATTGAATCTTTATTAAAAGAGAGTGGTTATTCAACAAGAGTTATCTTTGATGTAGATCCATATTAATTCTTCTACTTTTTTTTCTAAATTTGCGTGATATACAAGATAAATTGATTTATATACTATGGGAAAAATTATTGCAATTGCCAATCAAAAAGGGGGCGTTGGCAAAACAACAACAGCCATAAATTTGGCAGCATCTCTTGCTGTACTAGACAAAAAGGTACTTCTTGTAGATGCCGATCCTCAGGCAAATTCAACCTCAGGCCTTAATTTTGATCCCGATTCTACCTCCAAAATGACTCTATATGAGACATTAATTGGGGATAAACAAATTAGCGATATTTTACTAGAGACAGAAGTAAAAAACCTTAAACTTGCACCATCTCATATAAATTTAGTTGGAGCAGAGATTGAGATGCTTAATATTCCTGAGAGAGAGATGGTATTAAAAAAATCATTAGAAACAATTAAAGATCTTTTCGATTATATTATTATCGATTGCTCTCCCTCTTTAGGTATAATTACAATCAACTCATTATCTGCATCGGATTCTGTTCTTATTCCAGTTCAGTGTGAGTACTTTGCACTAGAGGGTTTAGGTAAACTACTTAATACTGTTAAACTTGTCCAAAACCGATTAAATCCTCAGTTACAAATAGAGGGTTTTTTACTAACAATGTTCGATGCAAGAACTAGACACTCCAATCTTGTTGTAGATGATGTAAGAGCTCATTTTGGAGATATGGCCTTTAAAACAGTTATTCAAAGAAACGTTAGGCTAGCAGAGGCACCTTCTTATGGTAAGCCAGTTATTCTTCATGATGCAATGTCAACTGGATCTAATAACTATTTAAATCTGGCAAAAGAGATACTAAAAAATAATTCAAAATGATAAAAAAATCTGCTTTGGGAAAAGGGCTTGGCGCTCTTATTTCAGACGTTGAAAGTTTAAATATTAATAGGCCTCTGGAGATTAACTCAGAGGCTACACCTGCATCCATCTCAGAAATTCCACTTGAATTAATTGAAACAAATCCATTTCAACCAAGAACATCATTTGATGATGAACTTTTAGAAGAGTTAGCAGAATCTATCAAAATCCTTGGGTTAATTCAGCCAATAACTGTAAGATTAACCGATAATAAAAAATATCAAATAATTAGCGGCGAAAGAAGATTTAGAGCATCTGCTATTGCAGGATTAACAAGAATACCTGCTTATGTTAGAAAAGCAGATGATCAAGGGATGTTGGAGATGGCTATTGTTGAAAATATTCAAAGAGAAAATCTTGATTCAATAGAGATTGCAATGAGTTTTCAAAGGTTAATCGAAGAGTGCAGCCTAACTCAGGAACAAATGGCAGATAGGGTTGGTAAAAAAAGAGCAACAGTAACCAACTATCTGAGACTTCTTAAATTACCCGCTGAAATTCAACTTGCAATTAGAGCAAGAAAAATCACAATGGGGCATGCAAGAGCTCTCCTTTCACTTGACTCCCATAAAAAGCAATTAAAACTCTGCAATTCAATAATAGAAAAGGATTTGTCGGTTAGAGAAACAGAGAATAAAATTAAAAAGATCCTTCAAGATACCCCTAAAAAGGTAGTTGAAGAACAGACTGCTAATTTAGATGATTCTTACTTTAAAGTTATAGAATTTTTAGGACGTTACTTCGATAATAATATTAGTTTAAAAAGAGACGATAAAAGTGGCGCTGGCTCAATAACCATACGATTCAAAGGCGACGAAGAGATTCAAAAATTCATAAAAGCAATTGACAATACTAATTTATAGGAGCAAGATGAGTTTTAGATCAATTATACTATTAATTATTATTAATTTATCTTCCCTATTAGTGGCTAAAGCTCAAATTGGTCAGATGCGGCAGGTAGGCCCTCCTGGTTCAGGAGGTAATTCTGGACAATTAAATGTAAATCAGAGCGACACATCGTATGTACCAAGAGGACCTGCTAAAGAGCCATATACATTAAAAAGATACTTTAAAAGTCTTGCTGGTAAAGATAGCATGTCAATTTCAAGAATGTGGGCTGGCTCTTTTATATTACCAGGTAGTGCACAACTGTACAATAAAGAGTATTGGAAAATACCTATAGTTTATGGCTCAATAGGCACCTTTGCATATGTTGGTTATCAGAATAACCTTGAGTGGCATAAAACAGGAGATTCAAAATATAGAACTTACAGAGATTTATGTTATCTGGGTGCAGCATTATCATATTGGGGCTCTGTTATGGATGGTGTACATAGTTATAAATATCATAAAAAAGTCCTTCCAGCAAGAGCGTCCCTTTACTCAGCAATGCTCCCAGGCTTAGGACAGATGTATAATGGTGATTATTGGAAAATCCCCATTTTTTACGGAGGATTTGTTGTGACAGGATACTTTATCAGTTCAAATCATAGTCAATATAAAAGATATCGCGACCTATACAATCAAGTTAGTCTGCCCGATTCCGACTTAAAAGGAAAGTACAATCCAGAGACAATGAAATATTATAGAGATACCTATAGAAGATTTAGAGACTACTCTATTTTGTCTGGAATTTTAATATATGCATTGAATATTATTGACGCAAATGTGTTTGCTCATATGCAGGATTTTGATGTAAGTGAAGACCTCTCTGCATCACTATCTCCTGGCATCACTATGCCTCTTAACTTTAATTACGCCAATAATATGGGACCAATTGTTGGTTTCAATCTTAAAATTAACTTCTAAAATGAGAAAAATCATTCCTTATCTTATCTTTTTGACTTTTTGTCTTTTATTATCAAACACCACTAAAGCTCAACTCTTTAAAAAACCATCTAGAAAAACCTTAATAGAAGAGGTGGAAAAGCTTAGAAAGACTATCGATTCTCTTAAAACTGAGATTGAATTTAGCAATGCTATCCCTATTATAGATACAATTCCAAATGGTATTGACTCAATCAATCCAGGTGGTCTAACTTTTTTTGGAAGTGAAGATTTTATAGATCCAACAATATCTACAGATAGTCTATTAAGTTTCTGGTACATCCAGAAATCCCTATCGCTTGATAATCATGAAATTATTGATCTAGAGAGTGCAAATTTTAAAACAGAAATACCAGATTCTATATACATCAAAAGATTAAAGGCAATAAATTCATTCATACCTCTACCATACAACAATATAGTAAAGAATCATATTATATTCTATACACAAAGAATTCCAAATAAAATTGATCTTATTTTAGGACTATCGCCATACTATTTACCTCAATTCGAAGAGGTATTTGATCAATACGATATCCCTAAAGAGCTTGTTATAATGGCGATTATTGAATCGGCACTAAATCCAAGAGCTGTCTCTAGAGCTAATGCAAAGGGTATGTGGCAGTTTATGTATAGAACTGCGTTACACTATAATTTAAGAATTGACTCGTATGTAGATCAACGATTAGATCCTATAGAATCTGCACATGCCGCAGCAAAATATCTAAAAGACTCATATGCTATTTTTGGCGACTGGCTTTTAGCTATTGCCTCTTATAATTGTGGACCTGGAAATGTTAATAGAGCAATTAGAAGAGCAGGAGGAACAAAAGATTTTTGGACTGTATATCCATACCTCCCTCGCGAAACAAGAGGTTATGTACCATCTTTTGTTGCTGCACTTTACACACTAAATTACTACAGAGATCACGGAATCCAACCAAGAGCAATCTCAATGCCAGCGCATGTAGATACATTTATGATTAAAAAGCCTCTTCACTTTGGACAGATATCGGAATTACTAGATATACCCAAAGAGGTAATAAGTGACCACAATCCACAATATATTAACGAAATTATCCCAGGAAATAGTAGAGGAAATATATTAAGATTACCCTATAACTATACAAATCTTTTTATTGACAATGAAAATGAGATCTACTCCTATAAAGATAGTATTTTCTTCAACCCAATAATTTATAATCACACAAAAAATAGCAGTTCTAATTCTAGCTCATCAATTACTCATACTGTCAAATCTGGTGAGACATTAAGTCATATTGCAGCAAGATATAGAGTTAGAGTTTCTGACATACAGAGGTGGAATAATATTAAAACGACCATAAGACCAAATCAACGTTTAACAATATATACATCAAATCCACCTACAGTAAATACGACTAACACAACCTCAAGACAACAGACATCTATATCTGGAAACTATGAGATGTATACAGTAAAAAAAGGAGATACTCTTTGGGGGATTTCTCAGAAATTTAGTGGTGTTAGTCTTAATGATATAATGAAGTTAAATGGGTTCAACAACAGAAGTAAAATTTTGCCCGGAACAAAAATTAAAATAAGACCAATCTAACCTTATAACGAATATTTGATTTGAAACTTCAAATCAAATTTAGAGGGGCTCAGAATTGTTTCTGGGCCCTCTCCTATTTTATCTCTATCTAAATAATGAGTTAATCCAAATTTCAACCACAATACCAAAGATTGAGAAAGCGATACTTTAGTAAAAAAATACCCTCTCATACCTCTCCCATAATTTACGAAATTTGTATAGAGATAGAGTAAATCTCTCTCATATGAATATATTCTTGCATACCAATCCGAAACATCAAATACTGATGCTCTCAATGATAAATTAACTTTTTCCTTTAATAGAGAAAATTTCAAGTCTATATAACCTTGATAATTATAACAATAACCTTTAGATAAGTCTCCTTTAAACGAAAACTGCATTAAATTATTTATTACCTTACTATTATAATACAATCTAAACCATATTGCATGGCTATTAAATGAAAGCCGTAAGTTGCAACTATATTGCAAATCATTATATATATAATTAAAATAGATTTTATATAAATTATTTGAAAGATTATATGCACAGCTAAATGTGCTTTTCTTATTAATCTTGTAGTTTAAAATAGCTTTTAATTTATCTGTTTTTGTCGAAGATACTCTATTCACATCAGAAACAGGCGAGTGAAATAAATTATCTATATGAAGATACTTAAAAGAGAACTCCAAGTCTGATTTAACATTGTAAACCAAACCATTAACAAAAGCTTTAGATAAAGACCTATCTATTGCATACTCTCCAAAAAATAGAGTATTTTTTAAAAGATATTTATAATAGAAACTAGAATTATAGCTTTCTTTACCGAATTTCTCTGAGAGGTATTTTTTACCAAAATCTTTACCATCATATAAATGTGAATATTTATGAAAAGAGGCTAAATACGAAATGCTAAATCTTTTTAAATCATATCGAATACTAAATGCCAGCATATTAGAAACTAATACTCCCTTTCGTTGTATGTCTACTTGCCGATTGTGATATCCACTATTTATAATTGAGCTATACCCACCACCATCAGTAATTATAGCATCTTTATTCTCGATAGAGCACATAATATTAAATGAGACAGCCTTAAAAGGAGAAAAATCTAACGCCACTCCATTAAAACGGCTACACTTATCAGATGAAACATTATGATTTATACCCAATGAGAATGAATATATATCACTTGAAGAGGAGTTGCCATCCATTTTAAATCCATTCCATAAAACAAGCCCCTCTCCAAATCGTGCATTATATGTCCCAAGAACTACCCTAGATTTAAATTTACGAAACACATTTTCTATAATAAAATTTCCTTTTATCATATCAAAGTATCTCTCACCTGGATCTTTCTCCAAAAAAATATTGAATAAATATCTGCTATACCTCAAATTAACTCTGTAAGATAAATATTCAGGAGTTCCAATATATCGACTATTAGGATTTGCTCTATACTCATCAATGGTAATAGGAGTGTATCCTAGGCTTTTGGGATATACCATTTTGAATCTAAGTAGAGTCTCCAATCCAATAGACTTTTTACTCATTTGATTTTTATCCGTATCTCCGATTCTAAAAAATGGTAGTAAAATTTGCAAAAAACTACTATCACTAAATCCTGGAATCAACTCCAGCTCATTAACAGATAATATAAATCCATAGCTTTCTCTATAATGTAAAAAAGCTAGTATTCTAATATTATCAATAATATAAAGAGAGGACAATTGACTATGCGTAACACTATTTAAATCAAACGGGTCTTTAATAACCTGTGATAAATAGTTAGTATACTCTTCTAAATACTCTTGAGAAATTACCTCCTCATCTGTATTAGCAGTAATAGCTTCTAAAATAAAAATAACAGAGGGGTGAAGTATACCACCTCTGTTATTTGCATAAGCATTAATATTAATGATTACAAATAATGCAATCAGGACCATCTCTCTCCTCATATCTCACCCCTCCTCAAAATAATAAAACTAAAATTGCAATCTACAATATTAGTTTTTTATAATTTAATCAACTTTATATGTGTATTTAATCTCTTTTAAGTCTCTATTTGCTTTAACAATCTTTGAAGCCAAATCAATTTTGAACTGCTTCATTTTAGTCATTATAGCTTCATCGGAAACAGCCAAAATTTGAAAAGCAAGTATCCCTGCATTTCTTGCTCCATCTAAAGCCACTGTAGCAACAGGAATACCTGGAGGCATTTGTAATATAGATAGAACTGAATCCCAACCATCTATAGAAATAGATGATCTTACTGGCACACCTATAACAGGAAGCGGTGTAAACGCAGCAACAACACCTGGAAGGTGAGCCGCTCCACCGGCCCCAGCTATAATAACTTTAACTCCTCTATCTGCAGCTCCCTTTGCAAATTCGGCAACCTGGTCAGGTACCCTGTGCGCCGAAAGAGCATTTATCTCAAATGGGATCTCCATTTCATTTAAAAATTCTGCAGCCTCTTTCATAACTGGCATATCAGAGGTGCTTCCCATAATGATACTAACTAATGGTTTCATCGATTTTTTATTAAAAAATTGGTTTAGGACAAAATTAATGATTAATTTCGCAGGCACAAACTTTTTTAATATGGAGCGTATTAAGCTACACGACAAGTACTTTAAAATTTATATTGAACATCAAGAGATACTGGACAAAATCAAGATGGTTGCAGATCAAATTAATAGCAACTACTCTTCCGATGATGTTCCTCTGTTTTTAGCTGTTCTAAACGGCTCCTTTATGTTTGCTGCAGATCTTATGAAAGAGATTGGCATTCCGTGTGAAATTTCATTCATAAAGCTCTCCTCATACTCTGGAACCGAATCTACTGGAGAGGTAAAAGAGATTATTGGATTAAACTCATCTGTAGAGGGTAGAAAAGTAATAGTAGTAGAAGATATTGTAGATACTGGAAACACAATAACTGATCTTCACAAACTTCTTGTAGAGGCAAAAGCTGCTGACATCAAGATCTGCACGCTACTTCTTAAACCAAATGCATATAAAAAATCTTTAAAAATAGATTATGCTGCTATCCAAATTCCTAACGACTTTATTGTTGGTTATGGTTTAGACTACGACGAACACGGTAGGCAATTAAAAGACATATACGTCTTGGATAAAGATAATAATAAGTAATGAAACATTATATTATTTTTGGCCCTCCCGGTGCGGGAAAGGGCACTCAGTCCACTTTACTAGTAGATAAATATAAACTTAAGCATCTATCAACTGGTGCTCTTTTAAGAGAGGAGATTTCTAAAAAGAGTGAGGTTGGCTTAATTGCCAAAGATCTAATTGAGAGAGGCAAATTTGTTGATGACTATATCGTTTTAGAGATCATCAAAAATGAACTCATTAATAATTCTGATCAATATGGAGGAATCCTATTTGATGGATTTCCAAGAACAATTAATCAAGCAGAGCAATTCGACAAAATACTTGAAGAGACTAATAAAGGTAGTGTAACTGCTGTAATTTCTCTTGAGGTCAATGATAATACAATAATTGATAGAATTGCAAAAAGAGCCGAGATTGAAGGAAGAAAAGATGATGCTTCAATAGATACAATATCTAGAAGAATCAAGACTTATCACACAAAAACAGAGCCACTTATAAACTACTATAAAAACAAAAAGTGCTATTACCCGATCTTTGGAGAACTCGGAGTAGAAGAGATATTTAAAAATATATGTGAGCTAATTGATAATTTGAATGAGTAATAACTCCAATTTTGTAGACTATGTAAAAATCTTTTGCGCCTCAGGTAATGGAGGCAAAGGATCTATGCATTTAAGAAGAGAGAAATTTATCCCCAAAGGGGGGCCAGATGGTGGCGACGGAGGTAGGGGTGGTCATATAATTCTAAGAGGGAATTCCCAATACTGGACTCTAATACACTTAAAATACAGAAAACACATTAGAGCAGATCACGGTGTAGCAGGTAGTGGTGCACTTAGAAAAGGGGCTGATGGAGAAGATATATACCTTGAAGTGCCTCTTGGCACTGTTGTCAGAGATGCCGAAACAAAAGAGTTCCTTTTTGAGGTAACAACAGACGGAGAGGAGAAGATTTTGGTACAAGGAGGTAGAGGAGGAAAAGGAAATGCTTTCTTTAAAAGTTCCACCAATCAAACTCCCAGGTATTCACAACCAGGAGAAGAGGGTGTAGAAAATTGGTTCATTTTTGAACTTAAGATATTGGCCGATGTAGGTCTAGTCGGTTTCCCTAATGCAGGAAAGTCAACACTATTATCAAAACTATCGGCAGCTAAACCCAAAATAGCCGACTATCCATTTACCACCTTAGAACCAAACCTAGGAATTGTAGAATACAGAGACCATAAATCATTTGTTATGGCAGATATTCCTGGAATTATTGAAGGTGCTCACGAAGGAAGAGGTCTAGGTCTAAGGTTTCTTAAACATATTGAAAGAAACTCTATGTTACTGTTCATGATACCAGCAGACAGTAAAGACATCAAAAGCGACTACTATATTTTAGAGAATGAACTAAAGATGTTCAACCCAGAATTAGTAGATAAAGATAGAATTTTAGCAATTACAAAAAGTGATCTACTAGATTCCGAGCTTCAAGAGCTAATTAAAGAGAATCTGCCATTAAATTTAAAAACAATTTTTATATCTTCGTTTACAGGAAAAGGACTAGATGCCCTTAAAGATATGATTTGGCAATCTCTGAACTCCTAATTATTAACAATAAAATAGATTAGGTATAATGTTTGATAAAATAGTTGAAGCAGATAGATCTCTATTACTTTTTCTAAATAGCCTTCATTTTCCACTAGGTGATAAAATTATGCTATTTTTCACCGCTGCACTGCCGTGGATACCATTATATATTGCAATAGCTTACTATATTGTTCATAAATACTATACAGTAGATAAAAAACCTAAATATGCATTTATTGTAATTACTGCCGCCATTATAGTTTTTGCAATAACAGATATGGGTAGCTCTTTCATCAAAGATTTAACAGAGAGATACCGTCCTGGCCACGATAATGATCTTAAAAATATGGTTAGACTATTAGATGGAACAGGAGGAAGATATGGTTTTGTATCTAGCCACGCATCAAATGTCTTTGGCTTAGCAACCTTTACATCTCTACTTTTCAGGAAACGTTACTACTCTATCTCTATATATACATGGGCTTTTCTGGTTTCATATAGCAGAATATATGTTGGAAGACACTTTCCTGCCGATGTTTTTTTTGGTGCAATATTGGGGATGATAGCCGGTTATGCTCTTTACAAACTTTTATCAATGCGAGTTATTAAAAAATATTATTCCTAAATAATGTACTATATACTAGATCTATCAACAGACCCCTATTGGAATTTAGCCGCCGAAGAGTATCTCTTAAAGAATTTTAACAAACCAGTTTTTAGGCTATGGCAAAACAGCCCCTCAGTTATTATTGGCCTACATCAAAATGCTTATGCCGAGATTAATTTAGAGTTCGTAAAGAGAGGCAATATTCCTGTTGTGAGAAGACTTTCTGGAGGTGGTGCCGTATTTCATGATTTAGGAAATATTAACTTTACATTTATTGATACGTTAAACACAGATGAAGATAGCTCAGCTATGTTTTCACGCTTTACATCACCAATAATTAGTGCACTTAACAATATAGGTATAAATGCTCAATTAAAAGGTAGAAACGATTTAGTTATAGATGATAAAAAATTCTCTGGAAATGCTATTGCCATATACAAAAACAGAGTATTACAACATGGAACTCTTCTATTTAAATCAAATATAAATAGCCTCTCCTCCGCTCTTCAAAGCAGACCAGAACACTTTAAAGGAAAATCTGTTCAGTCTGTAAAATCTAGAGTTACTAATATTTGGGATCATCTATCAGAAAAGATGAGTGTAGAAGAGTTTATACAATATATCCAAAACTATATTACACAAACAAAGAATAGCTATCAGTTATATAAATATACTACCCAAGATATAATTAATATTACTAAGTTAAAGATAGAGAAATACTCCTTAGACAGTTGGAATTATGGCAAATCACCAAAATACACTTTTTCTAAAGTACTCCGATTCGAAGGTGGACTGATTGAGTCTTATCTCACTATAGAAAAGGGAGTAATCATAGATATCAATATTTATGGGAGCTACTTCTTTAACAAAGAGACTATAGAATTGGAGAGATTACTAAAAGGCATCAACCACACTCCCGAAAGTGTTAAAGAGGTAATAAAAGATATAAACCTCTCCGACTATATTAATAATATAACCGAAGAGGAGTTTATCAATTTAATATTTTAACTATTATACTTTTTATACCTCCCTCTTTTTCTCTTTAACCTTTACTAAAAGATCTTTTAAAACAGCTACACAGTCAAC
>LUYZ01000084.1 GCA_001603425.1 Bacteroidales bacterium Bact_08 | reverse complement strand
CTTATTTATTGGGAAAAGATAGAATCTATTAATAAAACTAGTTCCAATATTATCTGTTCTAAAATACTCCTTTCTAACACTACCTGGCACATCAAATCCCAAATAATCGTTCTGAGCAGCTCCTTTTAATTTATAATTATAGAAAGAGTATTGCAAAGTACTACCAACAGCATATCTTTTTGAAACTCTATAAAAGTATTTATATCCAAACTCTAAATTGAACACATCTCCATAATACATATCAAACTTATTATTATCCTCGATAGGAAGCATAGATGATGTTCCTATAAAAAAGTCTTTTGTGGAGTATCCACTATATCTTTTTTGGGAATTGAATCTACGATAGTTGTGCCGATCTTTAATATTTAATGAATCCTGCTTATCTACTCTTATTGGTGACTGAACTACAATTTTTGCTTCTCCTATCTGGACTAATGTTTGAGCACAAAGCTCTCTACCTACAACAACAAGCAAAACTAAAGACATCAAAAAACTAAAAATCCTTTTCATAAATTTTAATTATATTCTTATATTATACAATATTATCTATTTAATTTTAATCTCTCCCGAGAGAGCCGCATCAATTACTCTCTTATCTACATCTCCAGAAATTGCAATAACAGAAACAGCATCCTTTGAGTTGGCAATAAAAATTAGAGCCCCATTAACCTCTCTATTTGTAACAAACATCTCCAATCTTTCTGAACCATCCATAACCCTCATTACTCTTTTAAAAGAATCAGACGTTAGTAAAGAGGTTATCTCAGAAACAAATGCAGAAGAAACATCTAGATTACCTTCTCTTATAGATTTTTTAATATTTATTATCCTGATTCCAGATAATTTGGACAATAGCTCTTTTGTACTTTCATTCACATTAGAACCCATTGATAAACTAAGAAGATCTGATGATATCAAAATAGATTCTACTCCTTTTTTTTGCTCATATTTATCAAAAATCTGATTCAAAGCATTAACGTCTCTTAAAGTAACTGATCCCGAACGTCCTTGACCTCTAGACTGCCCAGATGATACACTTTGAGGGCTATTACTTACATCGGCAGAGTCAATCTCGGTGGAGATAGGTGATTGCGCAAAAGCAATAGGTGTCAATGCAAATAATACTAAACCAACAAATAAACTATTTTTAAATATCTTTTTCATAACAATTTTAATTTACAACATCTACATACTATAGACGAAGATCACCTAGTTTTTGTCTCAAAAGTGAGTTAGAGTTTTGTACTGACTCCAAAGTTGAGTTCGCTTTCTGCATAATAGTCAATGAGTTTTCTGCAGATTTTATGTTATTCATAAGAGAACCCATTTTGGATAAATTCTCATTTGCCTTGCTTTTTACCAAAACAACATCCTCCACTTTAGATCCATCTAATAAAATATAGCTATTTATATTGGCTGAATCTCTAGAAAAAATAATAAACGATACTATAAATAGTGCCGCTATAGAGGCCACTGATGATAGTCTAAATATAACTCTTCTAACCTTTGTCTTTGACTCAATGTTTTGTTTAACATAATTATTTGCGAAGCTATCCATAGACTCAATCTCTTGAGCAAAATCAACAAATAACTCTTTATAATCTAATAGATGGTCTTCTATATTCTCACTCTTTGAAAAGAACGAGCGTAATTGTCTCTCCTCCTCCAGAGAGGTTTCGGCATTAAGATACTTATCTATAAGCACCTCTGCTTTTTTACTATCAATTGCTTCCATCTCTATAATATTTATCCTTTAAAATTTTTCTACCTCTAGATAGCAGTGTTCTCACATTGCTTTCTGAGGTATCTAATACATTTGCTATTTCTGACATCTCCAATCCCATTATGTCTCTTAATCTTATGGCCAACATCTGATCTTTGGACATGGAGTTCAATACTCTATTTAGTCTACTTATCTTATCCTTAGAATCTAGTATATCTAAAGCAGAGCTACTACTATCGTAAAGATGATGATAAGAACTTTGATCATTATCTATACTGTCTTGACTATTTTTCTTTAATTTTATATAATCTAAACAAACATTTTTTAAAATTTGCACCAATATAGCAGATGGATTTTTAACACTCTCTTTTCTGGAGTAGTTCCATAACTTAAGAACAGCCTCCTGAACCATATCTTCTGGAGTGGCTGCACCCTCTCTTAAATAACTGGCTGCAAAGAATATAAGCTTTGGCCTATAGTTATTTACTACTATATTAAACTCTCTCTCTGTCATAATCTACTATTTAGACGAATAGAGACTCATAATGTTGCAAAAAAAGTAATTTTTTATTACATTACTCCAAAACAAACTAAAAAAAGAGAGATGAAAATAGTAATTATATCTAACAGACTTCCTATAAAAGTAGTAAAAAAGGGAGAAAGTGTAGAATTTACCAGAAGTGAAGGGGGCTTAACGACGGGGCTAAACTCTCTGGATATAGAATATGAAAAACACTGGATTGGATGGCCTGGAATAGAAGAACCTAAAAGTGAAAAAGAAAAAAGGTATATAACGCAAAAACTAAATAGCGATAACTTTCACCCAGTTTTTCTATCAAAAAAAGATATCAGAGAGTATTACGAGGGCTACAGCAATTCAAAAATATGGCCACTTTGTCACTACTTCTATTCGTTAATTCTACACAATGACTCTCATTGGGAAAGGTATAAAAAAGTAAATCAAATGTTTGCAGATATATCCCAAGAGATTATAGAAGAGGGGGATATAGTATGGATTCATGATTATCAATTAATGCTCCTACCTGCACTCTTAAGAAAAAAATACAATAATATTAGTATCGGATATTTCCACCATATCCCATTTCCATCATATGAGCTATTTAGAGTCCTACCAGAAAGGGCCGAACTACTAAATGGCCTTCTTGGAGCAGATTTAATTGGTTTTCACACCCATGAATATATGAGGCACTTTATATCTGCAGTCGAAAGAGTGTGTGATTTAAATTTTGATATGGATATAGTAAAGCTAAAGGAGAGAATAGTAAAGGTTGAGGCTCTTCCTATGGGAATAAATTATAATCTATACAATAGTGCTATACTAAATCCAGAGATTAAAGAGAGAGCAGATCTATTTAAAAAGAGATACAAAAATCAAAAAATCATCTTATCTGTAGATAGACTAGATTATAGTAAGGGTATAATAAATAGGCTAAAAGCATTTTCACAATTTTTAGAAAACAATAGAAGTTTAAGAAGAAAAGTGTCTCTATTTATAATTCTGGTACCATCTAGAGATAAGGTTGATAGCTATTCCGAACTCAAAACAAATATAGATCAATTAATTGGTAATATAAATGGCAAATACTCCGATATTGATTGGACACCAATTCACTATTTTTATCACGGTTTTTCATTCGAAGATCTATGTGCTATGTACTATGTGGCAGACATTGCACTTGTTACCCCTTTAAGAGATGGTATGAACCTTGTTGCTAAAGAGTATGTTGCAACAAAAAGAGATAGCTGTGGTGTCTTAATTCTATCTGAGATGGCTGGAGCATCAATTGAGATGACAGACGCACTTATTATAAACCCAAATGACACATCTCAAATTGAAAATGCAATAACAGATGCTCTAATAATGTCAACAGAAGAGAAGTTATCAAGGTTAAAAAAATTACAAAAAATAATATCTCTCCAAACCGTAGAAAAATGGTTTAAAGATTTTTTTGCAGAGTTAGAGAACATCCGATATCAAAATCATCTTATGTATCAAAAAGTTATTAATAAAGAGATCGAAAAAAATATCCTTCGGAACTATTCAAATTCAGTAAATAGACTTATTGTTCTGGATTATGATGGAACTCTATCTCCTTTTAAACCAAATCCAGAAGAGGCCTATCCTTCGGAAAATCTATTATCTATTCTATCTAAACTTACACAAGACCCAAAAAACAGAGTGGTCATAAGCAGCGGAAGAGATAAAGAGACATTAGAGAAGTGGCTTGGAAAACTAAATATTGGAATGGCTGCCGAACATGGTGTCTATTATAAAGAGAATGGAGAGTGGCATAATAATTTTACCGAGTTAAAAGATTGGGACAACTCCATAACCTCTATATTAGAGCGATTTGTCCAAAAAACCCCTAGATCATCTTTAGAAGTTAAGAAAACTGCACTAGTTTGGCATTATAGAAAAGTTGACGCATGGCTTTCGTCAATTAGAGAAAGGCAATTAATGGACGAATTAATTACACCTTGCACAAAAGAGCATCTTCAGATAATGAAAGGGAATAAAATTATAGAGATCAAACAACCAGAATTCACAAAAGGATCAGAAATAAGACGACTACTTGCAGAAAATAGATATGACTTTATTTTATGCATGGGAGATGACATAACAGATGAAGATATGTTCAAAGAACTCCCAGACAGCGCATATACTATTAAAATAGGAGGCCTTTCTGATAACGCAAAATACACTCTTCTAAAGCAATCAGATACGCTAGATCTACTATCTTCAATTATGGTTTTATAAAACAAGATCTCTCCATCTCTTTTGAGAATAACTCTATAGTATTAATTAAAGCTAAATGTGAATAAGCTTGTGGGAAATTACCTAGTTGTCTTTTTGTTACAAAGTCCAAATCTTCACTAAAAAGACCTAAATGGTTAGAGTATTTTAGCAGGTTAGAGAACAGATCTCTTGCCTGCTGCTGCTCTCCAATTACATATAGAGCCCTAATCATCCAAAAGGTACAAATTGTAAATGCCGATTTAGGTTCCCCAAAATCGTCTTTCACTCTATATCTATACATTAAATCATCATTTAATAGATCATTTTTTATAGCTTTTACTGTACTAATAAATCTTGGATTATCAGGTTCTATAAAGCCATACTCCTCCATAAGCAATAGAGAGGAGTCCAATGCACTATTGTCGTAAGCTTGAGTAAAGCTACCCAACTGAGCATTCCAACCCTTTATATGAACATCCATTACAATAGAATTTGCCTCTTCTCTCCACATAGATGCAAAACTATCTTGATCTAATAGCTCAGCAATTTTAATTGCTCTGTCTAAAGCAACCCACGACATAACTTTTGAGAATACAAAGTGTGTAGAGTTCCCTCTAATTTCCCAAATACCTTTATCTGGCTCTCTCCAATCTAAATAAACATCTCTTACAATATTTTTGACAACTTGCCACATATCCTCAACTTCGTTAAGAGTACCTGGGAAATAGAGAAAATATTTATATATCACATCCATAAGATAACCAACAGAGTCGTTCTGTTTTTGACTATAAGCAGCATTACCTATTCTAACTGGCTTTGAATCCATATATCCACTCAAGTGATCTAACACACTCTCTGTAAGCTCTCTCTCTCCACGTATGCCATACATAATTTGGAAAGAGTCATCTTTCGATTTTAATATACACTTAATAAATGATATAAACCTCTTTGCAGCACCCAAGTGGCCTATACTTATTAGGGTCTCTATAGACATTGATGCATCTCTTATCCAACAAAATCTATAATCCCAATTTCTCTCCTCACCTATTGTCTCTGGAATACTAGTTGTTAGTGCTGCAAGCACAGCACCAGAGGGCTGATAAGACATTAATTTAAGAATCAGAGAACTCCTATCAAAAACGCTATCAAACTCCTTAAAACATTTACTTCTATTGACCCAATTAAGCCAATAAACCTTGGTCCTTGAGTACTCTAAATATATCCTTTTAAGGTCTATCTCAATTAACTTTTGATTATATGAAAGTAAAATATATCCCTCCTTTTTGAGAGAGATACTCTTTCTATCTAGGATATCGTTTAAATCGTAACTTGAGTATAAAAACATTGAGCTTTGCTCATTTAAGGCAGAACTACTCCTTATGTACTTACCATTAACATAATGAAGAGCACCCTCTTTGGCATAATTAAAAGAGGGATTATAATTAATAATAACCGAGGGGCTACCCTTAAGGACCCTTATATATCGGCAAATCTCAGCAGGAAGATAGTACTCTTGAGCATCTCCTCCTGTTTTATATCTTGGCATAAAATCCAATACCTCAAAGGCATCTATGCCATTATCAAATGTTGTACAAAGGATATTTGTCTCCCTAACATATCTTTGTGTAGAGGAATAACTTTCATCTAAGATAAAGGAGAACTCGCCCCCAATTTTTTCATCTAAAATTTTGGAAAATACCGATGGAGAATCAAAGTCTGGGAAACATAACCAATCTATACTTCCTTCTTTAGAAACCAATGCAGCAGTTCTGCAGTTACCAATAACTCCATAATCTAATCCACTCATAATGTGCGTATCTATAATTAATTACTCTAAGCTCTCCAAAACACCTTTTTGTCACTCAATATAGAGACAAGTTTCATTGTCAATAGAACAAAAAGAGCAGCTCTCAACACACCAATCCACGGCATATCTGAAGGATATAGTGCATTATAAATATAGATAAAACCTGTTAATTTAAAAAATGGAATTACAAGATTACCAAAAGCAACATAACTCAAAAGAGGATTAGAGCCTGCGCCAGAAAATATTTTAACAATCCAATTATTAACATGACTCTCTTTATAGACAACAATATCAATTAAAAACAGTAAAAACATAGATATCGATAGAGAGACCAAGCAAAACGATATAGTACAAGGAGATTTTGAAATAGAACCCTCAATAAAATAGAATATAATGCCAATCAACATAAGAACAAAAGCCGATAGTAACTCCACTCTATTATTAACATACCACATCTTTATACGACCCAAATTTCCCATCTCATTAACACTACCTCTAGTTAGCTTATCATATAGTCTATCACCAAGCACAGTAGCAGGCACCAAAATTATAAGAAAATATAGTGACTCCAAGTTAAAAAACCACCTTATCTCTTTAAGTGAATATAAGTATTGCTGTATCTCAAAAGGCATCGTTACTGCAGCTAATACAATTAGACCAATCCAAACTATAAACCTGCTTTTTAATGAACTCTTAGTATAAAACCAAATTAATGCACCAAAAAGATACAAAAAGGCAAGTAAGAAAATTATTATTCCACTTCTATGAACAGTCACAACTCTATCAAAGATAAAATACCCCAATGCAACTGTAACTCCAATTATAAAAATAGAGAGAACTCTTATTATTAAACCTTGTTTTGCGCCACTCTTTTTGGGTAAGATCAGATACAGTATAAAAAGCCCAAAGAACCCAAAAAGAGTCAGAAGTTGAGCCCTCCAATCGTTTATATTAGAAAAATTGGTAATTACATATAGGTAAGAGAACAACCACAGCATCAGAAACCTCTTGAAAGTCCCAATTAAAAAATCTCTCTTGAAATTTACACCATCCATTTTTTTCCTGTTTGCTATTGGAATAGCAACACCCATACAAAAGATAAATATTGGGAAGACCATATCTACCCAACTAATACCAGAAATTGAAGGGTCAAACTGATGAGAAGGAGGAGGTGTCTGAATATGATACATCCAATAAGGGAGAACCCCATAAGGAATAATAGCAGAAAAAACCATCCCAAAAATTGAGATCCCCCTTAAAATATCTAATGGAATATATCTTCTCAAAATATTTACGATTGGAAATTTTTCAATAACTCCTTCACCTTTGAAACTTTTTGATCTAGAAGCTCTTTAGAAGATGCCTCTGCCAAAAACCTTAAATATGGCTCTGTATTAGAAGGCCTAATATTAAACCACCAATCTTTAAACTCAACTCTATATCCATCAAAATCGAAATAGGCCAAATACTCCTCTGTATTCATAAAGTGATCTCTTACAAAATCCATAGCCTCTTTTTTCTTTTCGATAACAAAATTGATCTCTCCAGAATTTTGATACTTAGCAATATTAGAAATCACCTCAGATACCGATAATCCTTTTTTCTTTAAATCTGACAAAACACCTAGAATTATAAGACAAGCCATAAAACCAGAGTCACTATAGAAAAAATCTCTAAAATAATAGTGCCCAGCCAACTCTCCGCCATATATACCATTGATTTCTCTAAGCTTATGAGCAGCAAAGGCTCTACCAACTCTCCAAGTCTCTACCTTAGCACCCATTTTTGAAAGATACTCACCTACAGCTTTTGAACTTCTTATATCTTGCAATACCAACCCCTTCTCTCCTCTCTCTTCAAGAAAATAGTGACCCAATAGAGCTATCATTAAATCTGGAGAGATAAACTTACCATTCTCATCTACAAACATAACTCTGTCGGCATCTCCATCAAATATCACCCCAATATCGCATCCTCTCTCTTTTACCAGAGCTATAAGATCTAATATATTGTCATGAACTAAAGGATTTGCTTCATGATTAGGAAAAGTCCCATCCATCTCTTCAAAAATATAGTGAAGAGAATCTGAGGAGTCACCTAGAACATCTTTTATAAGAAGTCCAGCCATTCCATTTGAAACATCCACACCAATATTTAAATTGGAGAGATCTTTTTTATATTTTAGGAGGAATTGGATATACTCACTCTTGACATCCATCTCCACAACAGAACCTCTCTTTTCGCTAACAACTATCTCTTTGGTATCTATCCACTCCTTTAACGTAGAGAGACCAGTATCAAATCCAACTGGCAATGCATTATCTCTGGATATTTTTAAACCATTATACTCTTTTGGATTATGTGACGCAGTTATTTGTGCCGATGCAGTAAAACCATATTTACCAGTTGCATAATACACCATTGGAGTTGTAGATAGCCCCAAGTCGTAAACATCGGCTCCAGAATCTGTAATACCTTTCACAAGATACTCTCTTATCTCTGGAGAAGAGTCTCTAACATCTCTACCAATCAATACTTTATTTGTATTTAATAACTTGGGTAAAAAGTAACCTATTTTATATACAACCTCTTTATCAAAATCTCTATTGTACACCCCTCTTATATCATATGCGTGAAATGCTCCCATAATAAATTAATTTAAAATTAGATTATACTATTTTATTCTATAATGTGGTATTACCTTACCATCTTTAATTTTGATTAGCTTAGATTGAATCATCTTTTTTCTAATTGGCGTCGCATGGTCTGTGAAAAGAACTCCATTTAGATGATCCATCTCATGAAGGACCATTCTACATGCAAAATTATCTAAAAGCTCCTCTTTTTCATTAAAGTCTCTATCTAAATACTTTATTTTTATACTCTTGACTCTTTCTACTACAGCATTAATATCCGGAACACTCAAACAACCTTCGTTATACTCACAAGTTTCACTACTCTCTTCTATAATAACGGGGTTTATCATCACTCTTTTAAAATCGGTAAGCTCTGGCATTTCATCGGCTAAAAGCGTCCCATCTACAATTAACAATCTTATCGACTCGCCTATTTGTGGAGCAGCAAGACCAACACCATCTGCGTTTTCCATGGTCTCCCACATATCATCTATAAGTTTAGAAATTCTCTCTTTAATCTCTGGAGAGTCTAACTCTATCTCTTTTGCTCTCTGTCTTAAAACATCGGCACCATAAACATAAATTGGTAAAATCATACTTAACTCTTTTTAATTACACACTACCACGTTGCTTTTCTATGGAGACTCTATCTAAATAACTCTGAAGAATAATAGCAGCACTAATTTTATCTACTGTTGCCTTATCTCTCCTTGCCATTTTTTTTATCCCAGCATCTATCATTGTCTGAAAAGCCATTTTTGACGTAAAACGCTCATCTTCTAGAACAACAGGTATATTTGGAAAATGTTTCTTTAATAAATTCAAAAATTGATCCACAAATTTTAAAGCCTCAGAAGGAGTATTATCTAGATTCATAGGATATCCAACAACAAACCTTATTATAGTATTCTCTTTTGAATAACCCTTTAAAAACTCAATAATCTTAGCAGATGGGATAGTATCCAATGCACTTGCAAAAATACCCAAAGGGTCACTTATTGCAACACCTGTCCTTTTTTTCCCATAGTCTATTCCTACAATTCTTTCCATAAGCACAAAGTTAGTTTTTTTTCGTACATTTGGAGTTTAATAAAAGAGTATGCCAAGACTATTTTCATATTCAGATTTTAAAGACGGAAGTAAATCGGTTATACAGTATGCCGATAAACACTCCCCTATTATTATATGCTCAGAGAGTGCCCAAAGAGGTGTTCCATTTAATGTTAAGGTCCAAATAGGAAAGACAGTTAAACACCCAAATGCAGTAGATCACCACTATCAATACATCCAACTTTGGAATTTAGAAACCCTAATTTCGGAGATAAAGCTTCAAAGAGCTAGTTTTGGAGATGATCCTGTACATATTGAGGTTCAATTTAACTTTATCCCAAAAGTTAGTTTACGATTAACCGCCTTAGCATACTGCAACAAACATGGTCTATGGAAAAGCGAAGAGGTTTTTGTGAAAGTATATGACAATCAAGATGAAGAAGAGCAACAATAAGAAGAATAAACTAAGGAACAAATTTAGATTCTCTGTTTTTAACGACACCTCACATGAGGAGATATTCGTTTTTAGAGCAAATGGGTTGGTAACACTACTTAGTTTAGCATTGGCCGTTATATTCCTTATTGGTTCTGTTACCTTTTTGATCTCCTTTACGCCACTAAGGGAACTTATACCTGGGTATCCCAACGCTCAAACCAGAAGGGCAATTGTTCAAAATGCTCTTAAAGCAGACTCTTTGGAACAAGCTATTAAAATATGGGATCTTCATTTAACAAATATTCAAAGGATTGTTTCTGGTGAAGAGCCAGTGGATATTGAACAGATAAAGAATGCTATTTCTATTCCCGACTCTGCTATAATATCAGAAATTGTTACATCTCTTTCTAAAGATGACTCACTACTTAGAGAAGAGGTTCTCAGACAAGAGCAACTTAATCTCACCTCCTCTGGATCTAGAAAAACAGAGTTTCTAGAAAGTCTTCTGTTTTTTACCCCAGTAAAAGGAATTATATCCAATGGCTTTAATGCTGCTATTAATCATCCATTTTTAGATATTGCTGCACCAGAAAACTCTCCAGTATCCTCCATTTTGGACGGGACAGTTATTTTTGCAACATGGACAGAAGAGAGCGGCCACACAATACAGATTCAACACAGTAACGATCTGATCTCTATCTACAAACACAACTCTAAACTACTTAAAAAGCCAGGAGAAAAAGTAAAAGCAGGCACAGTAATAGCTCTGGTTGGAAACACAGGAAGGCTTAGCAGCGGTCCACACCTTCACTTTGAGCTATGGCACAAAGGAGTCCCGATAGATCCCACTAAGTATATTAAGTTTTAATCAGAAAATGATGACAATGAAAAAAAGGGTAGCAATCTTAGGATCTACAGGCTCTATAGGATGTCAAGCATTGGAAATCATAGAGAGATATCCCAATCTTTTTGAGGCCGAAGTTCTCACTGCAAACAACAATACCTCACTACTAATAGAACAGGCTATTAAGTTTAATGTTAATGCTGTAGTTATTGCCGATGAGAGCAAATACTCTATTGTCTCTAATGCTCTTGACAAATACGACATCAAGGTATTTTGTGGCATAGAATCTATAGAGTCGCTAGTATGTTCAGACAATATAGATATTGTTCTTACAGCCATGGTTGGGTTCAGTGGAGTTAAGCCAACACTTGCTGCCATCAAAGCAGGCAAAAGAGTGGCATTGGCAAATAAAGAGACATTAGTTGCAGCAGGTAGTATTGTAATGAATGCTCTTAAAAACAGCTCCAGCCATATCATTCCAGTTGACTCAGAACACTCTGCAATATTTCAATGCCTTCAAGGAGAGTATAATTTACCAGAAAAAATACTTCTAACTGCATCTGGTGGCCCATTTTTGAACTGGGATAAAGATAAGATTAGAGAAGCATCAATAGAAGAGGCTCTCAATCATCCAAAATGGAGTATGGGTAAAAAAGTAACAATAGATTCGGCATCTATGATGAATAAAGGACTAGAGATGATTGAAGCCAAATGGTTGTTCGATGTAACACCCTCTCAAATAGAGATGGTAGTTCATCCACAATCTATCATTCACTCAATGGTTCAATTTAAAGACGGATCTATTACAGCTCAATTGAGTAATCCAGATATGAGGCTCCCAATCCAATACTCATTTACATACCCAAACAGACTTGATTCTCATATAAAAAAGATAGATTTTAAAACTCTTATGGAATTAAACTTCTCTAAGCCAGACACAGACAAGTTCCCTTGTATAAGGATTGCCTATGAAGCTATAGAGATGGGAGGAAACATACCGTGCGCAATGAATGCTGCAAATGAGTGTGCAGTTGAGCTATTTTTAGACAATAGTATTACTTTTGGAGAGATATCTAAAATCATTGAGCAAACAATTAAAACAATAGACTTTGTAAAAGAGCCTTCGCTAGAAGAGATCCTGCTAACAGACAAGGAGGCCAGAAAAATAGCTTATCAAATAATTACTAAAAAATAATCATTACAACAGATGGATATTCTAATTAAAATAGTCCAGGTTATACTTGCCCTATCTATACTTGTATTAGTTCACGAATTTGGACACTTTTTCTTTGCCAGACTTTTTAAAATAAGAGTTGAGAAATTCTACCTCTTTTTTGATGCTTGGTTCTCTATTTTTAAGTATAAACCAAAAGGGAGTGATACCGAATATGGAATAGGTTGGCTGCCTTTGGGTGGATATTGCAAAATAGCCGGCATGATTGACGAATCTATGGATAAGGAGGCCCTTAAACAAGAGCCAAAGCCATGGGAGTTTAGAAGTAAACCCGCTTGGCAAAGATTTTTAGTAATGTTTGGAGGTGTCTTCTTTAACTTTATTCTTGCAGTCATTATATACTCAGGAACTCTATTTACTTGGGGAGAAGAGTATATAGAAAATAGAAATGCAATTTATGGAGTAGAGTGCAACCATATAGCTCAAGAAATTGGCTTTAAAAACGGAGATAGAATCATTGCTTTTAATGATATATCTGTTCTTAACTCTTCCGTTTCTGAATTACACATTGACCTTGCAAGAAATCAAGCAGAAAAAGCAACAGTAATCAGAGGTAAAGACACATTAACCATAGATATACCTCAAAGCTTTATGCCAGCAATTCTCTCTACACCTGGTATGTTTAGCATCAGATTTCCATTTATTATACAATCTATCCCAGATACTTCTCACAACTACAACTCTGGACTGATGCCAGGAGATCGGGTTCTTGCAATTGACTCAACAGAATCTCCTTCATATCAAGATATTGCCAAACTACTTCAATCTAAAAAAGAGAGCATCGCACTATTTACAATTCAGAGGGGAGATATGATTCTAGAAAAAGAGTTGCAAATTAACCACAATGGTAATATCGGCATAATTGTTGATACCGATATAACTAAGCTCTTTGATATAACCACAAGAGAATACTCTCTTATTGAGAGCATTCCTGCAGGATTCAATAAAACTATTGTTACAATTAGAAACTACTTTAAGGAGTTAGCACTCATTTTTTCTCCCAAAACAGAGGCCTATAAATCTGTTGGTAGCTTTATTACTATTGGGAAAATATTCCCATCCTCATGGAATTGGCAGATCTTTTGGAATATAACAGCATTTCTCTCTGTGATGTTGGCGGTACTGAATCTACTTCCAATCCCAGCTTTGGATGGTGGACATATTTTGTTCTTAATTTATGAGATTATTACTCGAAGAAAGCCAAATGATAAATTCATGGAGTATGCTCAATTAGCTGGAATGTTACTACTATTTACTCTTATGTTCTTTGCATTTGGGAACGATATATACCGACTTTTTAAATAAAACTATTATGAAGATATTTAAATTATTATTCATCGTAATTATCTCATCACTGTTTTTGCAATCTTGCAAATGCACAGGTGGGCCACAGCTAATGCCAAACGTTAGTGGAAAAGCTGGAGAGGTTGTTATAGTGATTCCTAAATATGAGTGGGATGGAGAGATAGGTTCTTCTCTTAGGACTATATTAGCAGAGTATGAGCCTTTTTTACCTCAAAGAGAGCCAATGTTTAACCTAATTAACATACCAGAGAAGGCTTTTACTAGTATATTTCAAACTCATAGAAATCTAATTATTGTTCAAATTATTCCAGATCTCACTGAGCCAAAAATGGTTTTCCAAGAGAACGTGTGGGCCGCACCTCAAATTGTTGCAACCATATCGGCAAAAAATAGTCAAGAGGCAGCGCAGTTAATTTCTGATAATGCCGATAGACTATCTGGTGCATTTCTTATGGCCGAGAGAAATAGAAATATTCAGAATGCAAAAAGATATGAAGAGGCATCTTTAAGAGCTATAGTTACTGAAGAGTTTGGAGGTTCACCATACTTTCCAAAAGGATATAGCCTAAAGAAGAGAACAGAGAATTTTATCTGGATATCATATGAGACTACATATACAAATCAAGGTATTTTTATTTATAAATTCCCATATAAAGACTCAACCGATTTAGAAAAAATCAATCTAATTAGATACAGGAACTGGATGCTAGAAAAGAATGTACCAGGGCCAGTTGATAGATCATATATGACAACAAATATGCAGGTAGATCCAGGCATGAGATGGGTCAAATTTAATAGAAGAGAGTTTATTGAGATGAAGGGATTATGGGAGGTTCAAAACGATTTTATGGGAGGTCCATTTATTAGTCATTTTTTCTTTGACCCAACAAATTCATATGTTATAGCAATAGAGGCATTCGTTTATGCACCTAGATTTGAGAAGCGAAATTATCTAAGGCAAGTGGAGTCTTTGATATATTCTTTTGAATTTTTTTAAAATATTTTTGCAGATTTAAAAAATATATATACCTTTGCACTCCCAACAGGAAACAAGGCTCAGAATAATTATGAGCGTTCCCTAATGGTCCGTTCGTCTAACGGTTAGGACTCAAGATTTTCATTCTTGCAATAGGGGTTCGATTCCCCTACGGACTACAAAATAAAAAATTAATAAAATGGCAAATCACGCATCAGCAGAGAAACGCGCTCGTCAAAACGAAAAGCGTAGAGTTCATAATAAATATTATGCGAAAACTACTCGTAATGCAATAAAAGCTTTGAGAAATACAACAGACAAAGAGGCAGCAATTGCTCTTTTACCTAAAGTATCTTCTATGTTGGATAAGCTTGCAAAAAAGAATATTATCCACAAAAATAAAGCTGCAAATTTAAAAAGCGGTATCGCTGCTTACGTTAACAAATTAGCATAACTATTATTTAGTTTAGATAGATTTTAAAAGAAATACTTCTCAAATTTGAGAAGTATTTTTTTTATAATTATATCATATGAATAATAATAGTATTAAAGTGATGAGTGAAGAAGATAGGCCGAGAGAAAAACTATTTTCATGTGGAGCCCAATCATTAACTAATGAAGAGCTATTCACAATTATAATTGGTAGCGGAACAAAAAAATCTAATGCCAAAGAGATCGCTAGAAATATTCTAAGAGAGGGAAATAATAACATTAAGGAACTATCAAAAAAAGAGTTTATAGACCTTCTTGGGATAGATGGTGTAGGAAACACTAAGGCAGCCACAGTTGTGGCGGTAATGGAGTTATGTAAAAGATATGCCAGCAGTAGTTTCGAAACAAAGATTCCAATCAAATCTTCATCTACAGCAGCACAAATTATGGCTCCACTCCTTAGTGGATTAAAGCACGAAGAGTGTTGGATAATGTACTTAAACAGAGCAAATAGGATTATCTCAACAGAGATGATAAGTAAAGGTGGCCTCTATGCAACGGTTGTAGATACAAAAATAATTATCAAAAATGCACTTATTAAACTATCAAGCTCATTGATTCTTTTTCATAATCATCCCTCTGGAAACACAATCCCGGGTGATAACGATAAAAGACAAACTGCTATTCTTAAAGATGCTGCAGAACTTATGGAAATAAGCCTGATAGATCACATTATAATTGCAGAGGATAGTTACTTTAGCTTTGCAGATAATGGATTAATTTGAATTTTTCTATCTTTGCTTAAATTATCTAATATCACAAAATGAAAATAGTAAATCTGGGAGAAGAGAACTCTGCACTAAATAGCTTTATTCAGGAGATTCGAGATATCAATATCCAAAAAGATAGCATGAGATTTAGAAGAAACCTAGAGAGAATAGGAGAGGTTTTTGCCTATGAGATTAGCAAAATACTAACCTACTCAAATAAAGAGGTAATTACTCAACTTGGGATAGCTAATTGCAGTACGTACGACAACCAAATTGTTATTGCCAGCATTATGCGAGCTGGATTACCTCTACATAATGGAATTCTAAATATTTTTGACAAAAGTCAAAATGCGTTTATTGCTGCATATCGTAAGTATGGTAAAGATAATAAGTTCAGCATACAAATTGAGTATGCAAGCTCTCCTTCTATATCAGACAAAACACTTATACTTGCAGATACAATGCTTGCTACAGGGTCATCTTTAGTTTTGACATATAAAAAATTATGTGAAACAGCAACACCAGAACACACTCACGTAGTATGCCCAATTGCAAGTAAAGATGGTATTGAGTATCTATCTAAAAATATGCCTCATAATAAAACCACACTTTGGGTTGGAGCTATAGACGAAGAGCTAACTATTAAGTCATATATTGTCCCCGGTCTTGGAGATGCAGGCGATTTAGCTTATGGTAGTAAACTATAGAGAGACTGGCCAGCAACATAGGTAGCAATAACTTTTGATTGAGCAATCTCTGTTAGTGGCGCCTTTAAAAGATCACAATTTAATAATGTAAAATCGGCATACTTTCCTGGTTCAAGAGAACCTTTTACAGACTCTTCAAAAGTTGCTTTTGCACCCCATAAAGTCATAGATAATAGCGCCTCCTCTCTGGTTAGGGCGCTGTTTATCATATAGCCCCCTTCTGGTAATAGATTCGAATCTGTCCTAAAAACTGCCGATATGAATGTAAATAGAGGGTTAACATCCTCAATAGGGAAATCTGTACCGGTTGGCAACCATCCATTTTGATCTAATAACTCTCTAAAGATATATGCATTCCTCTCTCTATCTCCAAGTCTGTCTGCAACCCATCCCATATCCGATGTAGCATGTGTTGGTTGGATAGATGGGATGATAGAAAATTGGCCAAACTTATCCAAATCATCTGGAGAGATAATTTGAGCATGCTCTACTCTCCATCTCAAATCATTCTTTCCTTTAAGAATTTTGCCATATTCATCCAATACAAACCTATTTGCCGCATCTCCTATACAGTGAGTCGCCACATTGAAGCCTCTTTCTACAGCCCAATTACATAGCTCCCTAAACTTTAATGAATCCATAACAGGTACACCATAAGTAGCACGATTGTCTGAATAAGGTTCAAGCAACCATGCACCTCTAGAGCCCAATGCACCATCGGCAAAAAGCTTTAATGTTGCAATCCTAAGTCTATCACTTATATATGGTTTACTAAAGCCATCTAAATTCTCTTTATCTGGGCTAATCCATAAATCTGTTCTAATTTTCAAAAGACCTTTATCTTGTAAGTCTTTATATACTTTAGTAGTTAAGTAATCACTTCCTGCAGAAGACACAGATGTCAAACCCAACTTAAAACACTCTTGCTGGGCCGATAATATAAAATTAGCAATATCTTGCTCAGAAGGTTCAGAAATAACAGATCTAAATCTATCTGCTGTGCCCTCTAAAAATTCTCCTGTAAAAGCACCCCCTTCAATCACTGCCTCACCAGCAGGGATAGATTTACATCCAGGATATATTGAGAGACTATCTATTGCCTTATTATTAACCAATACCGAGTGAAGATCTACTCTATATAGAACAACTGGGATATCATCAATAACAGAGTTTAATGTACTATTTGAAACTTTTTTGATGTCCCACAAGTTCTGATCCCAACCAAAACCGTAAATATATTTTATATCTGGATTATCTTGACGATACTGTAAAACTCTATCTACTAGCTGATCCATTGAGGTAACACCTCTTAAATCTACCTGATTTAATGATTGACCCAAACTAGAAAGATGCCCATGGGAATCATTAAAACCTGGATATAAAAATAGACCCTCTAGATCTACAATACTTTGTGATTTATACTTATCTAATATGGTATTATCATCTGCCAACTCCACAATTAACCCATCTTTTACTGCAATTGCACTAAAAACAGACATGTCATTATCCATAGAGTATATAATTGCATTATGCAATATTAGATCTACACTTTTTTTCATTTTACAAGATAGGGTTAAAAGTATACAACCAAAGATCAATACTAAATTTTTCATGAATAGATATTATTATTAGAGCTCTTTTCTCAATCTAGCAATTGGGATATTGAGTTGCTCTCTATATTTTGCAACAGTTCTTCTTGCCACCTTATAACCCTTTTCACTCAGAACAGCAACCAACTCCTCATCTGTTAAAGGCTTCTTTTTATTCTCTAAATCTACACTCTCTGCAAGAATATTTTTGATCTCTCTTGTTGAGACCTCCTCTCCAGATTCTGTCATTAAACCTTCAGAAAAAAAGTATTTAAGTGGATAGATTCCAAAATGTGTCTGAATATATTTACAATTAACAACTCTGGAAATTGTAGATATATCTAACCCTGTCTTCTCTGCAATATTTTTTAAAACCATTGGTTTTAGCTTTGTCTCATCGCCCTCAATAAAAAACTCTCTTTGAAAATCAATAATTGCCTTCATTGTATTATTGAGAGTATTATGCCTTTGCCGTATAGCTTCAATAAACCACTTAGCAGAATCCAATTTCTGTTTAACAAAAGTAGCTGCCTCCTTCCCCTCTTTTTCCGATGACCCAGCTGAGCTAAGCAACATATCTGCATATCTCTTATTTACTTTAAGTTCTGGAACAGAGAAACGAGGCATAGTCATAATTAGCTCACCATCTTTGTATTCAAGAATAAAATCTGGTACCACCTGCTGAGCCTGCTCTTCGTAGGAGTCATCTATCTGCCCACCTGGCCTTGGATTTAGCCTTATAATCTCATCAACTGCTTGTTTTAACTCATTCTCTGTAAGGGATAACTTGGACAAAATTTTGCTATAGTGTTTTTTAGTAAACTCTGCAAAACACTCTGTAAGTATGGCCCTTGCATTAACTATAGATGGGGACTCATCTTTTGAGTCAATTTGTAAAATTAGACACTCTCTTAAGTCTCTAGCACCAATCCCAACGGGTTCAAACTCCTGTATTTTTTTTAGTATCTTCTCTATCTCATGCTCATCTGTTTCTATACCTGTCCTAAATACAATATCATCCGATAAAGACTCCAGATCTCTCCTTAGATATCCATCATCGTCTAAACTACCAATTATAAATTTTGCAATAGATTTAGACCTATCATCTAAAGAGCTGTAACCTAGCTGAGTAATGAGGCTTTGATGAAAACTCTCTTTAACAGAAAAGACGTTATATACTGGCTTAATATCCTTACCCTGATTATTTGTATATAACTTATAAGAGGGAATTTGATCATCTGAATTATAGTCACTTAAAGAGATATTACCAGAAGAATCATCTCTATCTTCTGAATCTGTCGCCTCATCCAGAACAGGATTCTCTTCTAGTTCTTTTTTTATCCTCTGCTCCAACTCCAAAGTAGGTAACTCCAATAACTTGATTGTCTGAATTTGGAGCGGCGAAAGTTTCTGTAATAATTTTTGCTGTAACCCTTGTTTTAACATATTATTTGGAGCATTTATGCAAAGATATGATTTTTATTTAACTTCGCGCTCACAAACAGACAGCAATAGATCATGATTTCCAACAATAATGTACCATTGATAGACGTAGAAAAAGTTATAGCAAATAAGAATAAAAAAGTTCTTAGATTTATTCCCAAATTTGTTATAAAATTTGTTCAATCACTTATACATCAAGATGATTTAAACAGAATCCTATCTAATTATGGGCATACAAATGGGCTAGATTTTGTCTCTAGTGTCATTAAAGATTTAAATATATCTTATAATGTGTTAGGAGAGGATAATATAGATATTTCAAAAAGATATATAATAGTATCAAATCACCCACTTGGTGGACTAGATGGTATAGTACTAATGGATCTATTTGGGAAAAAGTTTAAAAATATAAAATTTGTAGTTAACGATCTCCTATACAATATTGAACCTTTAAAACCTCTATTTATTCCCATAAATAAATATGGCAGGCAGAGTCAAGAGGCAGCAATTATGGTTGACAAATACTACAGCTCCAACCAACAAATACTATACTTCCCCGCGGGATTATGCTCTAGACTTGTGAATAATCAAATAGAGGACCTCCCATGGAAACACAGTTATATTAACCAAGCAATAAAATATAAACGAGATATTCTTCCTGTATATTTTGAGGGTAAAAACTCTCCCCTCTTTTACAGAGTAGCCAATCTAAGAAAAAGATTAAAACTAAAGTTTAACTTTGAAACAATTCTTTTACCAAAAGAGATGTTTAAAAAACAAAACTCATGTTTCAATGTTATAATTGGTGAGCCTATATCCTACCAATCAATTGTTGATCATGGAAAAATAAAAGATCTTAATAACCACATTAGAGAGAGAGTATATAAATTATATGAAACAAATGGAACCAGTAATTCAGCCTGTAGATAGAAAACTCATTATTGATGAACTTACCTCTGATAAATTTATCAGAAATACTAGAAAAGGCGACAATAAATTATTCGAGATCACAGCTGCCGACTCACCTCACACAATGAGAGAGATAGGGAGGCTTAGAGAAATTTCGTTTAGACTAGCAGGAGGAGGAACCGGAAAATCTATTGATATAGACCATTTTGACACCGATGAAGAGAATCCATATAAACAGCTAATTGTTTGGGATCCTCATGATGGAGAAATTTTGGGTGGCTATAGATATATCAAATGCTCTGGATTAGTTCCAGAAAACATGGCAACCAGCGAGTTATTTAATTTTTCCGATAAATTTGTAAAAGAGTATCTACCATTTACTATAGAATTGGGCAGATCATTTATCCAACCAAACTATCAAAGCACCAACCTCAGAAGAAAGGGGTTATACGCTCTAGATAATTTATGGGATGGTCTTGGGGCTCTTATTCTTAAATACCCAAATATCAAATACTTCTTTGGGAAGGTGACCATGTATTCGTCTTATAATACAAGTGCAAGAAATACGCTTCTTAGCTTCTTAAATAGATACTTTTCAGACGATGAAAATTTGGTACTCCCATATGAACCTCTAAATTACGACAAAGAGAATCTCTACTATAAAGAACTTTTTACTAGTGATGACTACAAAGAGGGCTATAAACTTCTTTCTAAAGAGATACGGCAATTGGGAGAAAACATTCCTCCTCTGATTAACTCATATATGAATCTTTCTCCATCTATGAGAGTATTTGGCACATCTATAAATAAAGGTTTTGGAGGGGTAGAAGAGACAGGTATAATGATTAAAATTCCAGATATTTACGAAGAGAAGATAGAGAGACACATAACTCCACTAAAAAGATTAGCAGAGAAAATACAGCATAAATGGTGGCGAGATAAAAAGTGGTAGTTATCTGGGTGGATTTATACTTTCTCTAACAATAAATGCAGAAGGGTAACTTCTCTCTATTGTTTTTAGAAAACGCATAGCATCGGACATATTTCTAAAATCTCCAACAGTTACTTTAAAAAATGGACTGGTGTGCGTTCTATATGCTGGAGTTTCTGGATATTTTTCCGTAAAATCTTTAACCAACTCCTCCGATCTAACTCTCGAATCTTGCTTATTATCAAAGAAAAGTCTTATTCTAAAACCATTAATCTTTCTATTAGTAGCAAAAACTATAAAGCTACTATAGTTAGACGGTATATTGGGGCTCTGATTTATATTTACACTACTTAAATTTGGTATTCTGTTATCTAGAATATCAAATATTGTTGTATTTGCATTTAATGAATCTCTTTCGAAAATAAAACCTCTATGCCCAAAAATACCCTGTGCACAAACATAAGAAGAGAAGCTCCAAAGGATTGATAAAATAACAGTAACGGTAAATCTTTTATAAAAAACACTCATTATAATTTATAATCTTTTTGCTAAATTTTCTACTGGAATATCTTTATATTTAATAACTCTTTTGCCCCTACCAGGAGATTTTATAGTTGCTCTGGCATCTACCTTAAGATCTTTGTAATCCCACTTAGATAGATTAAGACCCATGGACAATAGAGCCAAAGGATCCAAAACATCTATCTTAAACTTTATCACCCCAACAGTAACTCCTCTTGCAGAGACAGTATCGGCCTGCATTAATGTGGCTTGAGCAAAATTCAGTCCATTCTTTTTGAGCATTCCATCTGCAGCAGACAAGATAAATGTCCTACCTGATGGATTATCTACATTATATTGTATCTCCATTATTGCAGCTGAAGTACTTAGTAACTCAAATCTCTTAAGTGAAAGATCTGTTATTTTTACCTCTCTTATTTTTGCACAGCCAAAAGAGACTAAGGCCACAACTATTAACGACAGAAATATTAATCTTTTTTTCATTCTTCTTAAAATTATCGCTTGTTTTACAAAGGTATAAAAAAGCGTATATTTGCGAACTAATTTACAGGCCAATGAACAACAAATTTTATTCCGTAAAACCTATACTAGACTTAAATAAAAAACAGATATTCATAGAAACATATGGTTGTCAGATGAATGTTAATGACAGCGAAGTAGTTCTATCCATTTTACAAAACTCAGGTTATTCATTATGTGATGCCCCTGAGTCTGCAGATCTTATCCTTATAAATACATGCTCAATAAGAGAAAATGCAGAGCAAAAGATCTGGTCTAGAATAGAACAGCTAAAACATATAAAAGGTAAAAAGGCCCACTTGGGAATAATCGGGTGTATGGCAGAGAGGTTAAAAGAGGAGCTATTGGAAAATGGCGTGGTTACTCTTGTTGCTGGACCAGACTCATATAGAGATCTACCCAAATTAATCAACAACCTTTCTGAGTCTAACAAACAGATTAACACCATTTTATCGGAAGAAGAAACCTATGCCGATATTAGTCCAGTGCGTATGGACAAAAATGGAGTATCGGCATTTATATCCATAATGAGAGGGTGTAATAACTACTGCACCTATTGTGTTGTACCATATGTTAGAGGGAGAGAGAGAAGCCGCGATCCCAAAACAATAATTAACGAAGCTAAAGTACTTTTTGAAAATGGATATAGAGAGATTACTCTATTAGGGCAAAATGTAAACTCTTATAGCTGGGATAATAATCAATTTTCATTTTGGATGCTATTGGAGGAGATTGCTAAAATAGACCCGCTATTAAGGGTACGCTTCTCCACCTCTCACCCAAAAGATATGGACAATGCAGTAATAGATACAGTAGCAAAATATCCTAATATCTGTAAACACATTCACCTTCCGGTACAATCTGGCAGTAATGCTGTATTAAAAAGAATGAGTAGAAAATATACCCGAGAGAGTTATCTAGAGAGAGTTGAGTATATTAAAAAAGTGATTCCGGAGTGCAGTATAAGTACCGATATTATTGCTGGTTTTTGTGGAGAGAATGAGCAAGATCATATGGATACTCTCTCTATAATGAAGGAGGTTGGGTACTATACCGCATTTATGTTTCAATATTCTCAAAGGCCAAATACAATGGCTGCAAAGAATCTAGAAGATGATGTGACACCACAAGATAAAAACAGACGATTGAATGAGATTATCTCTTTGCAAAATGAACTCTCTTTACTTAGTAATCAGAATGATGTAGGAAAAGTTTTTGAGGTTTTAATTGAGGGGACATCAAAAAGATCGGATAAAGAGCTATTTGGAAGGACTTCACAAAACAAGGTATGTGTTTTCCCGGCCAATGAACAAAAGGTTGGAGAGTATGTTTCTGTTAAAGTTCTTTCTTGTTCATCGGCAACTTTAAAAGGAGAAATAGTAAAATAGATTTTAATATAATAATTATGACAAAAATTGTAACGCACTACATTGGAGATCTAAAAACAGAGGCTGAACACATTCAGTCTGGGAGCAAACTTATTACAGATGCCCCTATAGATAATAATGGTAAGGGAGAAAAGTTCTCTCCAACAGATCTTTTTGCAACCTCTCTTGGCTCTTGTATGCTAACTATTATGGGAATTGCTGCAAATACGCACAATTTTGATATTACAGGTACTCGCATTGAGACCCAAAAGGTTATGGCTGCTAATCCTAGAAGGGTAGCTGAACTTATATTAGATATCTATCTTCCTAGAAACGACTATTCGGCAAAAGAGATGAGACTTATTGAGTCTGCAATTAAAAGTTGCCCTGTTGCAAATAGTTTGCATCCAGATATTATTAAGACAATTAATTACCATTTTCCACAATAAAAATTAGGGCGACTAAAATTAAAGTTGCCCTATCTTTATTTATGCTCTATTTTTGAGCTTTTATACTCTATATCTGCTAGTAGAATAAAAACCTATTGGTTCCAATACCAGCAGCTCTAGAATTAACCTCCATACCATTCTTTCCTACAACCTTCATAACCGAGTTTGAGGTAAAACTAACCTCTGCAGTAAAGATATTTCCAGTTTTTGGACTAACTCCAAGACCATAGAATTGAGTACCTTTATAGAACTCAGTTACTGCACCAGATAGAATATCCACTGCATAAATAGTTGACTCTACTGGCATATAGTTATTATCATAAACAGTATTAAACGTATATACCTTATCTCCATCTCCCGAAATATATCCGCTCATAAAATCTACTGGCACAGATACAATTTTCTCAACAGTTAATGCCTCTGGACTAATCTGAACAACACCTACTCCTGGGAATGAAACCCACAAATTAGCCATCTTATCAAATGCAAAATGTTTTGCAGCAGCTCCACCTTCTAATGATATTGTTGACAATAATGTAAAATTATCGGCAAATGTCTCATACACCTTAACACCCTCTTTTGTAGCAACAAAAATTTTTGATCCGTATGACACTATACCCTCTACATCTGTTCCAACATCAAACTTCTTAATGTATTTAAGATCCATGGCATCATATACAGATATATAAGATTTATTAAACTCCCAAAATCCAAACTCATTTACAATATAATCTGTTCCCCAATTTGTTACCAAAACTCTACCATTAGTTACAATAGTGTTCCTAGGATTACTAACATGTTGTGTTATTGGAGTAAAGGCCGATTTCATATTTCTAGGATCTACTATAACAATCTTATTAGGATTATTACATACCAACATAGCATGACCAGAAGGTGCAACACTTGCCGACACAATAGATGCTCCAATAGAGAATCCATTTGCATCTTCAAATGCTCTATTTTTCATTTCACCGGTATTCTCATTATATAGTGAGATACTACCAGACTGTTCCGAGAAGTTACCCTCGTTAATAACTATAACCTTACCTTCAAATATTGGAAATGGTTCTGGATTGTCACTTTTGTTGCATGAGCTCAAAAGAGCAGAAATGGCAACAGCAAGAAAAATAAAAAATCTATTTGCTTTCATATTTTAAAAATTAAAAATTGTATTTTAGATTGATTTGCCAGTTTGTACCAGGCATTGCATAAAACTTAATATTCTGATAATTTTTGTTAAATATATTTTTAACAATCAAAGCTATATTAAAATCTCCGAAATTGGAAACTATTGAGTATCTAACTCCCGAATCCACCAAAATATATGAATCTAATCTATCATAAATATCCATTGTTGTTCTCTCTCCGGTATATGATCCATTAATAAACAGCTCTGTTTTCTCTCTTTTTACAGACAAGCCAGTTGTTAACCGATGTCTTGGCTGGTAGGCCAACTGTTTACCAACTGCTGGGTCGTGCTGCCACAATGCTTTAATTGTTTTTACATCTACATAGTTATAATTGGCATAACCCTTAATAAGATACTCCGCAAACTTATAATCGGCAGAGAGGCCAAACTCAATACCTTTTGACACAACATGAGGAATATTTTGAGGCCTCCAAACCTGCCCAGCAGGAAACCATCTAATCCAATTATCTACACTGCTTCTATATAGAGTTATAAAGGAGTTTACTGCACCCCTACTATGATATAACGAAAAATCTAAACCACCCTCTGCAGTTACCGATGACTCATTTTTGAGATATTTATGTACTCCGCCCCAATACCTATCGTTGAGTGTTGGTACCTTAACACTCTTGGAAAGAGAAGATCTTAACGACAAAGAGTAGTTGAAGCTATTATGTAAAAATAGAGTTGCGCCCAAAGAGGGCATTAATGGTATAGAGCTATTTGTTATTGAACCACCTCTTACACCACCAGAGAATATAACTGCATTATTAAAAGCTCCATATCTCATTAGAAGATAGATCGAGCTCCTTTTTTCATTAACATCACTCATATATGAATCCACGGTTGGTACAATAGATTCATATGAGACACCTGTTTTTGCAGTAAGTCCACTAATCGAATACTGGATATTTGCATTTGCTTTATATCTAGAGGACTCTATTACATCCTCTTTATACCTCTCTTTATCATGAGAATAAGATATTGCCATGGAGTATAAAAAGCTAGATTTACCACCATCACCAGAACTCTGGCCACTATATGTCAAAGATGTTCTTAGGTTATTATCATATATAGAGGCATAACTCTCTGGTCTATCATTGGAAGATACGGATGGCTGTATCTCTCTGTCAAAATCTAGATACCATATATTAAACGAGATGTTTCCACTCTCTCCAGCTCTGTAGTTGACCTCTTGCAAAAGCCCCCAATTGGAGTATTGTGCATTATTTTGCCTCTCTTTTGGAGCATTTGGTTTGGTATTATTTATAAAACTAAAATTATTTTCCGATCCTGAATAGTACAAACTAGACCTACTCTCAATTTTACTATTTGAGTAACGGACCGTAGAGCCTCCAAAATAGGTTGAATAGCTACCCATAGATAAAAAAGCATCACCACTCCACCCCTCTCTCCACTTTGGCTGGGTAGAGAGCTGTATACTACCACCAATACTACCATTACCATATAATGCAGATCCACCACCAACATGAATATCCATATTGTCAAAAAAATAGAGCGGCACATGTGAAAGATCGGCCTGACCCATTGTGGGAACAGATAGATCCATCCCATTCCAAACAATTGATGTATGAGAAGATGAGGTACCCCTTATGGAGATAAAAGAGCCCATACCTCTTCCGTACTCCTTTATATATATTGGGCTGCTCTCTTTTAGATAGTCCGATAGAGTTTGCGCTTTGCTATTAGATAACTCCAACTCAGAAACAGACTGCACCTTTGTACCTGTCATAAATGATCTGTTTTTTAAAGGGGCTGCCGAAAATGAGATGACCACAAGAGAATCTAATCTACTACTTTTTAAAGTATCTGATTGACTATACTCACCAGTTTGGTCCAGAGGTATTGTAGTAGCAGTTACCCCTACACTACAACAAAATGTAAAAAAAAGAAAAACAGTAATATTGTACAAATGCCTAAACATCTCTCCCTATCTCCCGAAAGTTCGATTAATTAATAATATGTATAAGCAGGTTTTCTGACTTAGTCTTTACATTTGCACCTTCCCGCATAAGCAGTGGTTAGAACGCAAATAACCCAAACGGGCAGACATTACAGCAGCGGGTACTGTTCTCGATTTGCACGAGATTCCCTTCTCTTATAACTGTGCAAAGGTAGATAATTTATCAAACAAAAATAATCTGCACGCAAAATATTGTAATAAAAAAAAAATTAACTACTTTTGCACTCCAAGTTTACCAACTGCCCGGATGGCGGAATCGGTAGACGCGCTGGTCTCAAACACCAGTAGCCGCAAGGCTGTGCCGGTTCGACCCCGGCTCCGGGTACTCTAAAAATGGCTAACAGTTGAAAAAATAACTTGTTAGCCATTTTTTATTTAAATGATCCAAGTATTTATAGAACTATTTGGGGTGGAATTATCAACGATTGAATGAAGTTTTTGCACAGACTCTCTGATAGTTACACTTATTTAGCAAACTCCTGTTTTAACCAAAGCTTCATAACAGGGTCAGCTAACTGCACCTGCTTGTTCTCGGTCTCTATCAGCTCTTTTTTAATAAGTGCTCGCTTAATGGTGCTCACATTTGCCGAAGAGCTAAGCTGATATTTCTGTAAAATCTCCGCAGAGGTAAATTCACTATGAACTCCATCAACAAGGGCACGAAGGAAATTCATTTGATAGGCAGAAAGATTTTCTGTCTGTTTCTCAAATAGTGGCGTGTTTTGGTCAATTAAATCTTGGTGTGCCTCTGCAAAATCCTGTTCAGTTGCGGTGTGCTGTGTGTGAATCCATAATAGCCATGCTAACTGCTGAACATAAGATGAGTGATTGTCAACTGCTACGCAAACCCGCTCGGCTAACTCTTTGGAGATATGTTTGCCCGTACTTTCAAAACGTTCACAGATATATGAAATCCAATCGGCAGTCGATATTTTTGGTAAGTATATAGAGTCCCCGAATTTGTAAAACGGCAGGCTCTTCTTCTCGAAAAGTTCATTCATCAGGTGCTTTTTGCTGCCAAACAGGCAGTACGACACCGACTGCTGAAGTTGCCATACCGAACGTAAACGTTTCTGAAAATATTTTGAATCTTTAAACTCAGCTATTTGTTGAAATTCATCAATGCAGATAACAATCCGCACCCCTTTTTTCTGTGCAATCTTTTCGGGCAATTGCAGAATTTCATCAATATCATCACTCTTTTGGTTCAACTCCAATGATATAGAAAAATCGGACATTGGGTCTGAACCCATTGTGAATTTTAGACTTATCCGTGAAAGGAAAATTTTGCTGTTTTCTATTATCTCATCAAATTTTGAAGAGGTCTGTTTCAAAACTGCCGATGCAAAAGCGTCATAAAATTCTCTGTCGGTTCGGCACGAGAATATATCCAAATATACAATTTTCAGTTTGTCGGATTGAGCCATTTTGCAAACTTTCTTCACCAATGAGGTTTTGCCCCATCTACGAGGAGATATAAGCACCGTATTTACTCCGTGCGTGAAATTCGAGAGCAGACGAGTTGTCTCCTTTTCTCTATCTGTGAAGTTGTCGCCAGAAGTAGCTACTCCGAATATAAAAGGCTTGTTTTCCATAATGCTAATCTATTACATCTGTTCTAGCACAAATATAAGTAATAACTTTATTAGTAACAACATTATTAGTAATATGATTGTTAGTCATTTTTGCTTTTAGTATTTTTTCACGGAAAGCATCGTATTCTTGCTGCCCCTAGCTTATAACTCTTTTACAAACTCTGCGAAACGCAATACCTTCTCTGCATTTGCCTTATTAAATAACAGATGTTCGAAATCACGATATTTCTTCTTTAAATCGGTGGTCTCGGTCGTTTCTGTTAATGCCGCTTTAAGTTCTTCTTTATTGTGGATACCTCTTTTTTCAGCCAAATAAAAATAGTCAGGTTCAACTTGCCCCAACAGAAACATAGCATCGTAAAAATCTCGTCCTTTTTGACGTGTTAAGAGGGCGGACAACTTCATCGCACAAAGAGTCGAATCAGGAGGCACGGGGAAAGGAAAGAAGAATCCAGTACGTTTGATATTAACTACTTGCGGTTTATAATCATATTCTTGGTCTTGGCTCTCAACTTTCACAAGAAACCTCTCTTCTCTATATCCTGATAGACCCAATTCAAAAAGCAACTCCGGGAAATAGAGATTGCGACGATATGCTTTGAGCTTATCGTTTGCATTGTCGCGAGTCTCGACACGAAGTCCAGAGCGTAGCAAAAAGGTCAGAATCTCATCGGTCATCTTCACAAACTCCTCCTGTGAGAAGTTTTTGCAGTCGAAGTCTAAATCCTCCGAAAATCTATCTATCCCCTTTACAAGCCTCAGGTTTGTTCCTCCGATAAAGACAACTTTCTGAATATATGGCGATGTTGACAAAAAGTCGAGTATCATAAGTTGAATATACTCTTTGACCATATATTTCTGAAAGGTGGTATTTGCTCTAAGTACGGCAGGGAAGTACCCTTTTATCTGTTCTAATTCTATCATATTCCGTAAGTTTTTTTCATTAGTTCAATTCGCTTTGCAAGAACCTTATTTCCGAATCGAGCTGTATATTCATCAAGTCTTTTTATGTCGAGATCGTTTGTTAAATAGTCTTCATCCAACCGCAACTCCTCCATTTCCTCTTGGGTATTATAAAACGGATAGAGATATAGCAAGTCAAGCAATGCCTTTTCTGGGTGAGCAAATTGGATTATTCGATTACCAAATGGCTTTAACTCATATCCAAACATCAACTCAGGCTTGATTGTCTTGTACGTATATACTCCAAAGTCGTTCTGAAACTCTGCGGTTTTGAGTGATGACACCCCTGTAATTTGAGTAATAGCCTCGGGAATTACTCCATAAAAAGCCAGTGTGGTGTGGAGACTTATATACGATGGCTTATATATTCGATTAGAAACGTATAGTGCAAAATCAGATTGCTCCTTCATCTCAGGAAATGCATAATACCCTTGACGCAACTTCACCAACAACCCCTGACGTGTCCATCGTGTTAAGTTATTTGGATTAAAGTATGGGTATTGCGCCATAATCTGATATGTGGCAATACATCCAACTTCTATAAAATTATTTCTAAATTCAATATAATTCATTTTGTTTCTATTATTCTACAAATATGATGAATTTTGGAAACAAAACAAAAAATCCTAATTCTACTAGAAATGCTTTATAAATGTCCCACTCTTGAGTTCTGCAAAGGCGTGGTTTAGCTCTTCTCGGGTGTTCATTACAATTGGGCCTCCCCAGCATCCTTGGCGACTCTTTGGGCATCTCCTGATGTGGGGATGCCAGGGGAAACCTTTTATGTAGTCATCTGGGTCCTGAGAGTCGAAACCGTCCAGCAAATACAAAATTTATATTGTCCTGAATCTACTTTGATTCAATCTTCTTTTTTGTATTGATTATAATTACACCATTTTTACCATCATCGCCATATTTTTCTATAGCTTTAGCATCTTTTAATACAGATATATTATCTATGGTTTTAGGGTCCATCTCATTTAAATTAAAGTCGCTCTCCACAACTTTAACTCCATCAACAATAATTAATGGCCTATTTTTACTAGAAGCACCCTTGTCTGCCACTCTTAACCTAATAGTCCCCTGATTCATATCATCTATCTTAGAAGCAAATTTTTTGGTGGTAATAATTAAAACTCCATCCTTACCATCAACACCAAAAGTTTCAAGTGCTGCAGTTCCTTTCAAAACACGCATTTTTGCAATATCGTCTGGATTAATTTTATCTATCTCTAATTGAGAAACTCTTTTCCCATCCAAAATAATTGTTTTAACTTTACCATCGGTTTGAAGTGTGTCCTTTACTGTTACCTTGGTCTGTGCTGTTGCGTAAAGTGAGAATCCCATTATAGGGATAATGTAAAGCGCCTTCAAGGCTCTTTTCCAATTTGAATTTGATTTTAACATCATAGTAATACGGTTTTTAAGTGTACTGTGACTAAAGCTATTGGCAACTGAGTAGCCGCTCTTGCCGATAGCTTTTTTAATTAATAAATATTGATATTGTTTTGCATTAATGCCATTTTTAAGCACATTGTTATCTGCCTCATATTCATGAAGCGCTCTAATATCTTGTTTAAGCATCCATATTATTGGATTAAACCACTGAAAAAGAGAGATTATATCTATAAACAATAGGTCCCAGGAATGCCTCATTTTTATATGAGCCCTCTCATGAGCAATAATTGGAGCATAGTCTTGAGCATTATAATCGGCCTTAGGGATAACTATGTAGCTCATCCAACTAAAAGGGGAGATATCTTTGCTGCTAATATAGATCTCCTCATTTTGACATACTACCCTCTCACTCCTTTTTATTATAGCCAAAACGCTGTATGTAGAGAAGATAATTCTACTTAAAACTATTAATAATCCCACTATAAAAATGGAGATAAAAATGTAATCCAACCCCAAATCTCTATTAACAACGGCATCTATATTTACAGGATCTGCAACCCCACTACCCTCTTGAGCAGGAAGAGTGATAACCCTCTCTATAGTAAATACACACAATGGTAGAATAAATGAGAGCCCGGTGGTAACAAGCAGAACTACACGGTTAAACCTATGAAAAGTCTCTTTACTTAACAATAGTCTATAGAAAATATAGAACACTGTTAATAGAGCTGCTCCCTTTATCAGATATATTAAGAAATCTGCCATGACTCTATTGTTTATTTGACCCCTCTATTTGATTTATAAGCTCTTTAAGCTCATCTACAGAAATCTTCTCCTCTTTTACCAAGGCCGATACTGCACTCATATATGAGTTATTAAAATAGCTCTTTATTACACCAGCAAGAGTTCCCTTATGATACTCCTCTTTGGAGATTATGGGGTGGTATTGATGTGAGTTTCCGTAAACTTTATGAGATAAAAATCCATTACTCTCCAAAATACGAACCATTGTAGAAACTGTATTAAAATGGGGCTTGGGTTGATTATACAGGTTTAAGACCTCTTTGACAAACATTGCTCCATGTTCCCAAAAAAGGTTCATTATCTCCTCCTCTTTACGTGTAAGTTTTTTCATTGCTAATACATTTTTAACAAATGTAACTATTTTTTTTAGTTAAGCAACTTTTATTTTTAGTTTGAGTGGGGGAAGAAAGAAAAAAGGCGAGAGATACCTCCCACCTTAAATGTTTTCACAACGGAATAATCCTTATTGTGATTCGCTTCAAAATTGTAATACAAATATAATAAAATAATTACGTATTAAACAAAAAATTGCTAATTTTAACAATCGAAACTTAAAGATATGAAAAATAAGATATTAGGTCTAGACCTTGGCTCAGCATCCATAGGATGGGCACTTGTCTCTGAAGATTCAGAGAATGAATCTGAAAAAACAACAATTATTGATATGGGGAGTCGCATAATTCCATACGACGGAACCGAAGGGCAGGATTTTGTCAAAGGTACTGGAGAAAGCAAAAACTCTATTCGTACTAGCTACAGAAGGGCACGCAGGAATTACGACAGATACCAAATGAGACGAGAAGCCTTAGTAAAAATACTCTCCCAAAACAATATGATGCCAGATGAGAGACTCAAAACTCTTCAGAAACTTGATCTTTGGAATCTAAGGGCAAGAGCGGCTATTGAACAAATAAGCCTTCCAGAATTGGGGAGAATATTATTATTATTAAATCAAAAGAGAGGATATAAAAGTTCCCGAGCAGATGTAAATATAGATAAAAAAGATACCGAATATGTGGCAACAGTCAAAAGCCGCCATGATACAATAAAGGAGCTAAACTACACAATAGGACAATATTTCCATGAAAAGCTAGCACAAGACGAATTCTTCCGAATTAAAGAAAACGTATTTCCTCGAGAAGCTTATATAGAAGAATTCAATCAAATATGTTATATACAGCAACAATTCCACTCTATGCTATCTAACGAGCTTATTTCTAAAATAAGAGACGAAATAATTTATTATCAAAGACCATTAAAATCTCAAAAGGGCTTAGTCGCTACATGCGAATTCGAAGGTTTTACCGTCACTAAAGATGGTAAAGAATATTTTACTGGCCCAAAAGTAGCTCATAAATCATCTCCACTGTTTCAAGTCTCAAAAATATGGGAAAGCATAAATAACCTTCGTATAAAAACCAAACATGGAGACAAAATAATCTTTTCTGAAGAAGAAAGAAAAAAAATTTTTGAACACCTAGACAATAATGAAAAACTAACTTTCAAAAATCTTTGCATAATTCTAGGTAAAAAAGAAGATGAATTATACGCAGATCGCAAATTATACAAAACTGGTCTCCAAGGCAATGTAACAAAATTCATCTTTAATAAAATACTAAAAGATAATCCTATAAAGGAGAGCCTATTCAAAATGGATTATAAAATAATCGAAGACTATGATCATCAAACTTACCTAATTTGTCGTAAAACAGGTGAAATAATACCTAATAGCGAACACAATAAACAATACATTGATCAATCTATCGAATTTGAACCTCTCTATCGACTTTGGCACACAATCTATTCCATTTCTGATGTTGAGGTTTGTACAAAAACACTTATAAAGAACTTTGGCCTAGACCAAGAATCTGCTTTAAAACTTGCAAATATAGACTTGAACAAGTATGGATACAGCAATAAATCTGTAAAAGTGTTAAGAAAAATACTCCCGTATCTTACTTTGGGATACTCATACTCACAAGCGATGGAACTTGCTGGATATAACCATTCAGGTAGCCTTACAAAAGATGAAAACCTTTCGAGATATTTACTGGATAAATTAAAGCCCCTTCCCAAAAACTCCCTCAGGCAACCAGTCGTTGAGAAGATACTTAATCAAATGATAAATCTTGTTAACGAAATCATATATCGGTATGGTAAGCCCGACGAGATACGAGTTGAACTTGCCAGAGAGCTTAAACAAAGCAGACAAGAGAGAAATGATACCGAATCTTTTATTAACAAAAGAAAAAGAGAAAATGATAAAATAATTGAAGAATTGGAAGAGTTTGGTTTAAGAGCTACCAAAAACAATATCTTAAAAGCAAGACTCTATAAAGAAATGGAAGATGGAGAAAAAAAACTTAATGCAATATGTGTCTATTGCGGGAAAAACATATCGTTTGCTGAGGCAATCAGAGGAGATAACGTAGATATAGAGCACATAATCCCAAAATCCAAACTTTTTGACGATTCTCAAAGCAATAAGACACTTGCACACAGAAAGTGTAACAGCACTAAAGGCAATCTTACAGCATTTGACTTTATGAAGGGAAGTAAATCAGATCAAGAGTTCAATGCGTATGTAGAAAGAGTTAACACCTTATTCAAAAACCATGTTATTTCTAAGACAAAAAGAGACAAACTCCTTATGCCAGAGAGTGAAATCCCAGATAATTTCATTGAAAGACAGCTCAGAGAGAGTCAATATATATCTCGCAAAGCACGAGAAATACTAAATACAATCTGTAATAAGGTATGGAGTACAAGTGGGACTGTAACTGCAGAACTAAGGCATCTATGGGGCTGGGATGAAGTGACTATGAAGCTACAGCTCCCTAAATATAAACAAGTAGGTCTTACAGAGACTGTAATATGGGAAAGTAATCATGGCAAAAACATACACGAAAAAGAGATAATAAAAGACTGGAGTAAAAGAGATGATCACAGACACCATGCAGTTGATGCATTAACAATTGCTTGCACAAAACAAGGTTTTATTCAACGATTCAATTCTCAGAATAGCAAAACAAACAACCCCATTATCGTTGAGGATATTAAGCAATCCAATGTAGAGTATACAGAAAAACTCTCCAATCTAGAAAAATATATAATTTCAAAACAACCTATACCAGTATACGAAGTAGAAAAGGCCGTATCAAAAATACTGATTTCCTACAAATCAGGCAAAAAGGTTATTTCAAAAGGAACTAGGAAGGTTGGGCAAAAAGGAAACAAGAAAGTTGTTCAGAGAGATATTATCATTCCAAGAGGAGCATTAAGCGAGGAGAGTATATACGGAAAAATACGGCTTCTAGAAAAAAATAAACCTTTAAAATACCTTTTTGAAAACCCAGATCTTATTGTAAAGCAATACATAAGAGACTTAATAATGGATCGTATTGCTAGTAACAACAACGATGTAAAAAAAGCATATTCGCAAACCAGAAAAGATCCAATCTATCTAGACGAGAATAAAACAATAGCTCTAGAATATGCAAGCTGCTACGAAGAAAAGTTTGTAATTAAATATCCTGTTAATTCATCTTTCAATAAGGTAGATAAAGTAATTGACAATAAAATCCGTCAAATACTTACTGATAGGCTCAAGAAATACAACAATAATCCCAAAGAAGCCTATAAAGATATAATTACAGAAGATAAATCTACTATTCCATGGTTTAAGGATGAAGGATTGAGTAGGCCTATATACAGCGTTAGATGCCTGACAGGATTATCTGCAGTTGTACCTGCACGTAAAAACAATGATGGCAACAATATTGGTTATGTAAAACCAGGTAACAATCATCATATTGCAATTTACTCTGACAATCAAGGAAAACTGGTTGAACACACCTGTACATTTTGGCATGCTGTAGAAAGGAGAAAGTATGGATTGCCTTCTATCATTAAAAATAGCGATGAACTATGGGATTACATTCAGTTGAAAATAACCCATGAACTACCTGAATCTTTCTTAAATCAACTGCCTCCTCCAGGATATGAGTTGAAACACAGTCTACAGCAAAATGAAATGTTTATATTGGGAATTCCTAAAGAAGAGGTAGAAACATTGTTGGAACGTGGAGATTTTTCTACTCTTAGTAATAATCTTTATAGAGTTCAAAGTATAAGTAGCAACGACTATTATTTAAGACATCATCTTGAAACACAAATTGTTAACACAAAAGAATCCACGATAGCTATACGTTTTTATAGGATTAGAAGTATTAAAGCCTTCAACGAAATACATCCATATAAAATTAAAATCGATATTCTTGGAAAGCCTTTAATTTGATAAAGAGAACACTATATATTGAGAACCCTGCTTATTTGAGTGTAAGTCTATCACAGCTAAAAATAAAATTCCCGGAAGTAGAAAAGAATATTCCTAAAGATTTTAGCGATAGATTTACAAACAGTATCCCTATTGAAGATATTGGTGTTGTTATTTTAGACAACCCACAGATAACCATAACACAAAAGGCTCTTCAAGCATTAAATGAAAACAATTGCGCGGTAATCATATGTGACAATCAGAGAATGCCATACGGACTATTACTACCATTGACAAATAATACACTTCAAGGGGAAAGATATAGATATCAGATTAATTCATCTACTCCCCTTAAAAAGCAACTTTGGCAACAAACTATCCAATCCAAAATTCTGAACCAAGCAACATTGCTGAAAGAGATAAATAATAGTCAAATATCAAATATGACAAAATGGGCAAAAGAGGTAAAAAGTGGCGACTCAACCAATCTTGAGGCAAGAGCAGCAGTTTATTATTGGTCTAATATTTTCCCAAATATCAATTCATTTATCAGAGACAGATATGGAGAGCCTCCTAATAATCTTCTTAACTACGGATACTCTATATTAAGATCCATAATTGCACGTGCATTGGTAGGTACTGGGCTACTACCAACTATAGGCATTCACCACAGAAATAAATATAACGCTTATGCCTTAGCTGATGATATTATGGAACCATATAGACCGTTTGTTGATTCAGTTGTAGTAAAGATAATTAATAGTGGAATAGACTACAGCACATTAAACAGAGATATCAAGATTCAACTTATGTCTATTCCTATACTCGATGTCTCAATAAACAATTTAAAGAGACCATTGCAAATTGCAGCCAGCATTACTACATCATCTTTACTTAAGTGCTTTACAAAAGAAGATAATAGAATATCATATCCGAAAATGAAATTATGAGCACTTATGACAGATATAATCAGTATAGAATCATGTGGATTATAGTATTATTTGACCTCCCAACTGAAACAAAAAAAGATATCAAGCAATATAGTATTTTCCGAAAAAAACTCATGAAAGATGGCTTTGCGATGTTTCAATTTTCTATATATATAAGAAACTGTCCTAGCAAGGAAAATGCAGAGGTGCATATTAACAGAGTAAAAAACTTTTTGCCTCCAAAAGGTCAAGTGGGAATATTAATGGTTACTGATAAACAATTCGGAGAAATGGAGATTTTTATCTCCAAAAAAGAGTTCGAGAAGCCTTCTGTTACCCAACAACTACAATTATTTTAGTATATCAATAAAAAAACTCGCAGATTTCTGCGAGTTATCTTGAAATAACAGTCAATTTTCACATCAGACAAAAGCCCTCTAATTGACTAATAACAAAAACTTTACACAGAGCCTCCTGTTAATTCTCTGATAAAGATACAATTTTGAAAGCGAATTACAACTACTCGAAAGATGAGACAACATGACCTTTTCCTGTTAATTCTCTGATAAAGATACAATTTTGAAAGCGAATTACAACTATTCGGAGCTCTTGATGGATCTGCTGATACCTGTTAATTCTCTGATAAAGATACAATTTTGAAAGCGAATTACAACATACCACGCCACACCCTAATATCTGTGCCGCCTGTTAATTCTCTGATAAAGATACAATTTTGAAAGCGAATTACAACTACTGAAGATAATAATGATGATGATCTGCCCCTGTTAATTCTCTGATAAAGATACAATTTTGAAAGCGAATTACAACAGCTCTGCAAATGCATTGTGGAAATATACCCCTGTTAATTCTCTGATAAAGATACAATTTTGAAAGCGAATTACAACAACCTATGAGTTGTGCTTTTTAATTTTAACCTGTTAATTCTCTGATAAAGATACAATTTTGAAAGCGAATTACAACACTTGCATAAAGTTACAATTAAAAGGGTTACCTGTTAATTCTCTGATAAAGATACAATTTTGAAAGCGAATTACAACAATTCTAGCGAGAAGATATAACACAACCGCCCTGTTAATTCTCTGATAAAGATACAATTTTGAAAGCGAATTACAACTAGGAACTAACACGAATTGTACAGGAATTACCTGTTAATTCTCTGATAAAGATACAATTTTGAAAGCGAATTACAACGGTTAGCTAATTTTTTAGAAAAAGCCCTTACCTGTTAATTCTCTGATAAAGATACAATTTTGAAAGCGAATTACAACTATTGGACAAGGAGTTGCAGATACAAATACCTGTTAATTCTCTGATAAAGATACAATTTTGAAAGCGAATTACAACCTAACACGAATTGTACCTCTTACTCAAATACCTGTTAATTCTCTGATAAAGATACAATTTTGAAAGCGAATTACAACGTTTAGCTAATTTTTTAGAAAAGGCCTTAAACCTGTTAATTCTCTGATAAAGATACAATTTTGAAAGCGAATTACAACAATTATGCAATAGTCAACTCATCTATAGACCCTGTTAATTCTCTGATAAAGATACAATTTTGAAAGCGAATTACAACTAATAAATTGATGTCCTGTGCATATATTACCCTGTTAATTCTCTGATAAAGATACAATTTTGAAAGCGAATTACAACAGGCCATCTTTTTGGAGAAAAGGACTCAAACCTGTTAATTCTCTGATAAAGATACAATTTTGAAAGCGAATTACAACCCAATCAAGGATGGGTGTACATTCATGGCCTGTTAATTCTCTGATAAAGATACAATTTTGAAAGCGAATTACAACCGATTAAGAAAGAGTAGATACTTTCCTGCCCCTGTTAATTCTCTGATAAAGATACAATTTTGAAAGCGAATTACAACTCTTCATAACCTTATTAAACAGAAGAGTAACCTGTTAATTCTCTGATAAAGATACAATTTTGAAAGCGAATTACAACGAATCAAAGAGTACTTAAAGCAGCAATATCCCTGTTAATTCTCTGATAAAGATACAATTTTGAAAGCGAATTACAACAATAAGACATATGAACTAGCGTTACAGTTCCCTGTTAATTCTCTGATAAAGATACAATTTTGAAAGCGAATTACAACGCTGGACAATA
>LUYZ01000083.1 GCA_001603425.1 Bacteroidales bacterium Bact_08 | reverse complement strand
GAATCTCCAATAATAACAGACGATTCTGAATTAAAAAATGAATATAGCTATCTCTCTCAGTTTCTTGATCTTTTAAAAAACGATAGTAACTTTTTATCTCAATCAGAAGAGATATCCTCCTCTCTTTGCCATATTAAAGACATCCGAAGCACTATAGATAGATTATCAAATGGTATTATTTTAGATGATATTGAGCTATATGAGATAAAAAATCTGACTCTTATTACATTAAAAATACAAGAGATTCTCAGTAACTACAATCAGACTGCAATCATATTTCCCAATCTAGGAGATGTCTTAACGATTTTAGATCCCGAAAATAGAGGGATAAACTCTTTTTATATTTATAATGTCTATGACGATCAACTATCGGAATTAAGAAACAAACTCAATAACTGTGACACTCAATATATTGACGAGATAAACTATAAAATAGCAATTATAGAAGAGAGAGTTAGAAAAGAGATTTGCAAAAAACTATACTTATTCACAAAAGACTTTTTAGATTCTTTACTGTGTAACTATAAATTAGATCTTTTATTAGCAAAAGCAAAACAAATTATTGAGCTTAATCTCTCTATTCCAATAATCTCCAATAATAGAGTTGAACACAAAGGCTTATTTAATCCAGAGGTCTCTTCAATTCTTAAAAATGAGAATAAAACGTACCAACCTATTGATATAGAATTCAGTAATAGCTCTCCTAAATTGATTACAGGATCAAATATGGGAGGTAAAAGTCTAACATTAAAGACCATAGCTTTATCTCAAATCATGTTTCAATTTGGTATGGGTGTTCCTTCTACTAGCTCACTTATTTCTATTGTAGAAGACATTGTTTATATTCATGGAGATATGGAGAACTACAGTATGGGATTATCCTCATTTGCAGCAGAGATGAAGAGATTAGATAGTCTAATTAAAAAACTTCCTACAGAACAGAATATACTTACTCTAATAGATGAGCCAGCAAGAACAACAAACCCTTTAGAAGGCACCGCACTTGTCAGTTCTCTTATTAAGATTATATCAAATTATAGATGCTATTGCATAATTACAACTCACTATCATATAAAGAATATATTATGTGATAGAGTTAGAGTTGTTGGATTTGATAATGGACAGATGAATTACTCTCTTATTGATGATTCAGGCAAAGATATTCCAATGGAAGCATTAAAAATTGCAACTCACATAGGGATAGATAGTCAATGGATAAATATAGCATACAAGGAATTAGAAACAAACAATAATAATATATAATAATTATGCAAAGCAAATTAGATTTGGACTTCCAAAGAGTCGAACATGCCAGAAGTTTGGCCTCTGATATTGCAAATAGTGTTCAAAATTTTGCAGATAATTACACAACTGTCTCTGTTGAGAGAACTCTTTGTAGATTAATTGGTATTGACGGAGTTGATAGCAATGAAATACCACTACCAAATGTTGTTGTAGATAATCTAAAATCAAAAGGAGTATTAGCAGATGGCGTGCTCTTTTATATCGGCAATGCGGTTGTTAACTGCAAATTATCTCCTCAAGAGATTGCAACCCAAATCTCTTTAGATAAACTAGATATTACAAAACTACCTATTTCATCTACTCAGGATATAAATAATGCTTTAAGTCCTTATGTAATTGATAGTATATCAAAGATTAAACAAAATAGAGAGAGAAGAGAGACATATATAGAGAAATTGGGTGAAGGTCCAAAGCCTTATCTATATGTTATTGTTGCAACAGGTAATATTTATGAAGATGTTGTTCAAGCACAAGCCGCTGCAAGACAAGGTGCAGATGTAATTGCTGTTATTAGAACAACTGGACAATCTCTTTTGGATTATGTCCCTTATGGTGCAACAACCGAAGGTTTCGGGGGTACATTTGCTACTCAAGAGAACTTTAGAATTATGCGAAATGCTTTGGACCAAGTTGGAGAAGAGCTTGGCAGATATATTAGACTTTGCAACTACTGCTCTGGGTTATGTATGCCAGAGATAGCTGTTATGGGGGCACTTGAGGGATTAGATGTTATGCTAAATGATGCATTATATGGCATTTTGTTTAGAGATATTAATATGCAGCGTACATTAGTAGATCAGTTTTTCTCTAGAGTTATAAATGGTTTTGCCGGAGTTATTATTAATACAGGAGAGGATAATTACCTAACAACAGCAGATGCTTACGAAGAGGCACATACTGTTTTAGCGTCCGATTTTATTAATGAGCAGCTAGCTCTTTTAGCAGGAATACCAGAAGAGCAAATGGGCCTTGGACATGCATTTGAAATGGATCCAGAGCTTGAAAATGGCTTTTTATATGAAATAGCTCAAGCTCAAATGACTAGAGAGATATTCCCGAAAGCACCTCTTAAATATATGCCACCAACTAAGTTTATGACAGGCAATATATTTAAGGGACATATTCAAGATGCCCTATTTAATATAATTGGTATTTGGACTAATCAAGGAATTCAACTATTAGGCATGCCTACTGAGGCTGTTCACACTCCTTTTATGTCTGATAGGTATTTGGCTATCGAAAATGCTAAATATATATTTAACAATATGAAAAATATTGGAGACGAGATTGAGTATAAAGATGGCGGAATTATAAAATCTAGAGCAAAACAAGTTTTAGATAATGCAATAATTACTCTTGAAAAAATCTGTGATAAAGGGCTGTTTACCGCACTAGAGTTGGGTCTATTTGGCGATGTAAAAAGGTCTAGAACTGGAGGGAAAGGCTTAGATGGGGTGGTTGAAAAGAGTAACAACTACATAAATCCTTTTGTAAAATTAATGAAAAGAGAATCGTAATATGAGTGGAGGTTTATATTCAATGAATTCGCAAGAGTTTGACAAAACGTTAGATTTAACAAGTGTCAAACCATATGGAGATACCATGAACGATGGTAAAGTCCAACTTAGCTTTACTCTACCTGTTTCTGCAGGGGCAGAGGCAACCGAAGCTGCAAAATTATTAATTAAAAAAATGGGATTAGAGAATCCTCAAGTAGTATTTTTCAAAGAGTTAACTCCTGGATTCACATTTTTTAATTGCTATGGAAGTTGTTCTCATAGTGTAGATTACTCAACAATATATGTCCCTAAAGTTGAAAGCAATGTAATGGACATGCATCAAACAGATGAATACATTAAAGATAATGTAGGGAGGCCTCTTGTAGTAATTGGAGCTAGTACTGGCACTGACGCTCATACTGTGGGTATTGATGCCATAATGAATATGAAGGGCTATGCAGGTCATTACGGTCTTGAAAGATACGAGATGTTTGAAGCATATAACTTAGGATCTCAAGTATTAAATGAAGATTTTATTGCTAAAGCAATAGAGTTAAAAGCCGATGCTCTGTTAGTATCACAAACTGTAACACAAAAAGATGTTCACATAAAAAATATGATTGAATTAGTAGAACTACTAGAAGCAGAGGGGTTAAGAGAGAAAGTAATATTAATATGTGGTGGACCTAGAATATCTCACGAATTGGCTAAAGAGTTAGGTTATGATGCTGGATTTGGAATGAATAGCTATGCCGATGATGTAGGATCTTATATTGCACAAGAATTTGTAAAAAGAAATAGTTCCCAGAAATAATATAATTAATTTGTTATGGATAAAAATCAGATTAGAGAAGTTATTGCAAAAAGAGCAGCAAAAGAGCTTCATGATGGAGATGTTGTTAATTTAGGAATTGGACTACCTACATTAGTTCCAAACTATTTACCAAAAGGAATAAACGTAACTCTTCAATCAGAAAATGGATTATTGGGAATGGGTCCTGAACCAGAGAAAGGAACCGAAGATATAAATTTTACAAATGCAGGAGGTGGTTTTATTACATATTTCCCTGGAGCATCTTGTTTTGACTCCTCAATGTCATTTTCAATAATTAGAGGTGGCCACGTGGATGTTACAATACTTGGAGCCTTGGAGGTAGATGAAAAAGGCAATTTAGCTAACTGGATGATTCCTGGTAAAAAAACTCCTGGAATGGGAGGTGCTATGGATTTAATTGTAGGGGCCAAAAGAGTTGTTCTTGCTATGGAACACACAGCAAAAGGAGCTCATAAAATACTATCTAATTGCAACTTGCCATTAACGGCTGCTTCTCAAGTAGATATGATTATTACCGAAATGGGAGTTATGAATATTTCTAAAGATGGCATAGTTCTTACAGAAATCAATCCAGAATTTACAGTAGATCAAGTTCAAGAGGCAACTGGAGCTAAGCTAATTATTTCTGATAACCTTATCCCAATGGATATTTAATAAATTTAATTTACACTATTATGAAAGTATTTATTGTTGCAGCCAAAAGAACAGCCATAGGTAAATTTATGGGGTCACTCTCTGGAATAAATCCAGGAGAACTTGGTTCTATTGTAATTAAAAAATTAATTGAAGATACTCGTATTTCTCCAAATAAAATTGACTCTGTTATTGTCGGAAATATTCTTTCTGCAGGGCAGATGCAAGGAGTTGCTAGACAGTGCTCCATAAAAGCTGGCATCCCTGTAGAAGTTCCAGCATACTCTATCAATATGGTATGCGGTTCAGGAATGAAAGCTGTAATGAATGGATATGCCGATATAGTATCTGGAGCTGCAAAAGTGGTTATTGCAGGAGGTACTGAATCTATGTCTGGTTCTGGATTCATTCAAACAGGAGCTACAAGACAAGGGGTCAAAATGGGAAATATCACAATGGTAGATCATATGGTATATGATGGCTTAACTGATGCCTTCAATAACTATCATATGGGTATTACTGCAGAAAATATTGCAGAAAAACACTCTATTTCTCGTGAAGAGCAAGATAGTTTTGCGTATAACTCACAAATTAAAGCTATAAATGCTGTAGATTCTGGGAAATTTGATAAAGAGATTGTTCCTGTATCCATAGTAACAAAAAAAGAGACTACTATTTTTGATAAAGATGAGTTCCCTAATAGAGGTACATCTCCAGAAAAATTGGCAAAACTAAGACCAGCATTCAAAAAAGATGGTACTGTAACAGCAGGTAATGCTTCTGGGGTTAACGATGGAGCCTCTTTTGTTATGCTAGCAAGTCAAGAAGCTGTTATTGAGTATAATCTCACTCCATTAGCAGAAGTAGTTTCAATGGGACAGGGTGGAGTAGATCCATCAGTAATGGGATTAGGTCCAGTTCCAGCAATTAGAAAAGCTCTTGAAAAAGCTCATATGAAGTTGAGTGATATAGACATTTTAGAATTGAACGAAGCATTTGCTGCACAATCTTTGGGCGTAATAAAAGAGCTTATGCAAGAACACTCTGTTAATGAAAGTTGGTTTGAACAGAGTTGTAATTTAAACGGAGGAGCTATTGCTTTAGGGCATCCTATCGGAGCATCTGGTAATAGAATAATTGTTACTCTTGTACATCTTCTTAAGTCTAATAACAAGAAATATGGAATGGCCTCATTATGTATTGGCGGAGGTATGGGTACTGCATTAATAATTAAATCTGTATAATCAAGACATGAATTTTAACTTAGACAAAAAACAATCTCTTTTTAAACAAATGATTACAGAGTTTGCCGATAAAGAGATTAAACCTATTGCGGCTGAAATTGATGAAAATGAACGTTTTCCTACAGAAAGTGTGGAGAAGATGGCTAAACTCGGTATTTTTGGGATTCCTGTTCCAACACAATATGGTGGAGCTGGAGGAGATAATGTAATGTACTCTATAGCAGTAGAGGAGCTCTCTAGAGTTTGCGGAACCACTGGAGTTATAGTATCGGCACATACATCCTTATGTGTTGCTCCAATTTTGGAACATGGAAACGAAGAGCAAAAAAACAAGTATTTACCAAAGCTATGTAGTGGTGAGTGGCTAGGTGCTTTTGGACTTACAGAACCAAATGCAGGTACAGATGCATCTGCTCAACAAACAACTGCGGTACCCGATGGTGACAATTATATATTAAATGGAAGCAAAATTTTCATTACAAATGCAGGATATGCTCATGTATATGTAATTTTAGCAATGACAGATAAATCTCAAGGAGTTAGAGGCATAACTGCTTTTATAGTAGAAGAGGGGACTCCTGGTTTTTCTGTAGGGAAAAAAGAGCTAAAATTGGGAATCAGAGCTTCGGCAACTTGTGAGTTAATATTTGAAAACTGTGTTATTCCAAAGGAAAATTTACTAGGTAAAGTTGGTGGTGGATTTAGCATTGCTATGAAAACTCTAGATGGAGGTAGAATCGGTATTGCTGCTCAAGCCTTAGGGATAGCTCAAGGTGCTATTGACGAAACAATTAAATATACAAAAGAGAGAAAACAGTTTGGTAAATCTATTTCGTTTTTCCAGAACACACAATTCCAAATGGCCGATCTTTATACCAAAGTAGAAGCATCAAGACTTCTTGTTAGGTCTGCGGCATTTAAAAAAGATAGTGGTGTTTCATATTCATGTGATGCAGCAATGGCCAAATTATATGCCTCTGAAACAGCTATGGAGGTAACGACAAAAGCTGTTCAGTTTCATGGAGGATATGGGTATACCAGAGAGTATCCTGTTGAAAGAATGATGAGAGATGCCAAAATCACAGAGATCTACGAAGGAACTTCAGAGGTTCAGAGAATGGTTATAGCAGCCAAAATGTTTAAGTAATTATTAATTGTTTTTTGAAATGAAAATAGTTGTTTGTATAAAACAGGTTCCAGATACAACAGAGATTAAGATTAATCCTAAAACAGGAACTTTAATAAGAGAGGGAGTTCCTAGTATTATGAACCCAGATGATAAAAGTGGTTTAGAGGTTGCTCTCTCCTTAAAAGACAAATATGGAGCATCTGTTACAGTAATTACAATGGGGCCTCCTCAAGCTGAGGCAATATTACTAGAGGCTATGGCAATGGGTGCAGATGATGCCATATTATTAACAGATAGAAAATTTGCAGGAGCAGACACTTTAGCAACATCAAATGCCCTTGCAGGTGCATTGAGAAAAATGGAGTGGGATCTAATAATAGCAGGAAGACAAGCTATTGATGGAGATACAGCTCAAGTTGGACCTCAAATTGCAGAGCATCTGGACATACCTCAAATATCCTATGTTGTTGATATAGAGAAAGATATTCATGATAATACATTTGTAATAAAAAAGCAGACCGAAGAAGGTTATCAGATACTTGAAGCTAATACACCACTACTCATTACAGTTCTTTCATCGGCCAACAAACCAAGATATATGTCTGTTAACGGTATAGTTACTGCCGTAGATAAAAAGATATGTGTTCTTGGAGCAGCAAATATAGAAGTCGATGAGGAGAAATTAGGTCTTAAAGGGTCTCCTACAAAAGTGCATAAAGCATTCTCTAAAGGGGTTAAAAGTGCTGGTGAAGTTTTTGAAGTTGAACCAGATGAGGCTGTAGGAATAATTATTTCGAGACTAAAAGAGAAGTATATAATTTAATAATGATTATTATGGATTTATCTATATATAAAGATGTTTATGTTTTTGTAGAGCAGAGAGACGGAGTAATTCAATCTGTTGCTTTAGAGCTAATTGGAAAAGCTAGAGATTTAGCTGAATCTCTAGGACAACAAGTTATTGCAATATATCCAGGGCACAACATATCTCAAAAGGCTAATGAGTTAATTGAATATGGAGCAGATAAAGTAATTTGCATTGACTCTCCTCATTTAGAACACTATATAACAGAACAGTATACTCAGGCGGTATATCAAGCTATATTGGAGTTTAAGCCATCAATCGTTATGATTGGAGCTACATCAATAGGAAGAGATCTTGGTCCTAGACTATCTGCTAGACTCAATACAGGATTAACTGCAGATTGTACAAAATTGGAGATTTCAGAAGATCATAATCTCTTGATGACACGTCCTGCTTTTGGAGGAAACCTAATGGCGACTATCGTTTGTAAAGAACATAGGCCACAGATGTCTACAGTAAGGCCGGGAGTTATGACTAAAAGAGAGAAAGAGATTGGAAGAAAAGGGGAGATAATTAATTTCACACCACAGTTTGATAGCTCTAAATTTAAAGTTAAGTTAAGAGAGAGCATTAAAGAGAAAAAGAGTAAGACTGATATTACAGAGGCTAAGATACTTGTTTCTGGAGGTAGAGGTGTTGGTGCAAGTGGGTTTGAGTCTTTGAATAATCTTGCAAATACTCTTAATGCAGAGGTCTCTGCATCTAGAGCAATTATTGATGCAGGTGTTCTTGATCATGACAGACAAGTTGGACAAACTGGTAAAACTGTTAGGCCAGATCTCTATTTTGCTTTAGGAATTTCTGGTGCAATTCAGCACTTAGCTGGAATGGAAGAGTCGGAATATATTATTGCTATTAACAAAGATAAATATGCCCCAATTTTTCAAGTATCAGATTTAGGAATAGTTGGTGATGTAAATAAGATAGTACCTCTTTTGACTGAGAGACTAAAATCTGAATTAAATAAATAGAACCCTATTTTTTTTAATTTATGGGAGTAGATAAAAGAAAAATACTATTTGTCTGTTTAGGAAATATCTGCCGATCTCCAGCTGCGGAGGCTATCTTCAATAAATTTGTAGAAGAAAAGGGGTTAGAAGCCCATTTTGAGATAGATTCTGCAGGTTTGGACGCATACCACATGGGAGAGAAAGCAGACTCTAGAATGAGGGCTTATGCCTCAACTAGAGGGTACAATATTACATCTATTTCTAGACCTATTAATGATAAAGACTATCAATATTTTGATATGATTATAGGAATGGATAGAAGTAATATTAGAGCATTGATAAGTAGGGCTCCATTAGAGTCACACAGAGACAAAATATTTTTGGTTACTGATTTTTCATCCAAAAAAGTATTTAAAGAGGTTCCTGACCCATATTATGGTGGTCTTGAAGGTTTTGTTACTGTTATTGATATTTTAGAAGATTCTCTCAAAGCTCTTTTAGAAAATATTTCACCATCCATAGAGCAATAGTAAATGAATAAAAAGCAGATCAATTTAGATCTGCTTTTTTTATCTTTAAGAGGCTATTTTTTCTTACTTATCTTAGAAATCAAATCTTTTGCCTTATCCAATGCCATCTGAATATGAGGGAAAATATAATCTTCTCCAAATTCATCTATAAATCCACTCTTTAGCATTGAATCGTACACATTACTATTTACTCCAGATAACAATACAATTATTCTCTCCTTTTTAGATCTCTTTAAAAGGTTTCTAAGGTTATTCATACCTGTAGAATCTATAAACGGAACATTTCTAAGTCTAATAATTCTAATATTGACTATTTTTTTGGCCGAGCTATCCAATTCATCTAACTTACTAGCCAATCCAAAGAAAAATGGGCCATCTATTTCATAAACTTCCACTCCTTTAGGTATTGTAAGATAATCAATGTCAGAAGGTAACATCTCTGTAGATTCCGAAGACTGAATGGAAGGTGACTCTATCAATTTTACAGAAGAGGTCTCCGATATTCGTTTTATAAATAGCACAATAGCCATTATAACACCAACCTCAATAGCAACGGTAAGATCTATAACTACTGTTAAAAAGAATGTAATTAGCAAAACAACCACATCATGCTTATCTCCCTTTAAAAGATATAAAAAAGTCTTCCACTCACTCATATTATAAGCAACAATAATCAATATTGCCGATAAAGTTGATAGAGGAATATAAACAGCATATGGCATTAAAAAAAGAAAAATTAGTAGTAGAACCAGAGCATGAATAACTCCTGCAATGGGCGTTTTACCTCCATTGTTTATGTTTGCCATAGTTCTAGCAATAGCACCAGTAGCTGGAATACCCCCAAATATTGGGGTAATTATATTAGTTATTCCCTGTCCAATAAGTTCTGTATTGGAATCATGCTTTTTACCAGTAACACCATCGGCAACCATTGCTGCCAAAAGAGACTCTATTGCACACAAAATTGCAATTGTAATGGCTGGTTGAAAAAGAGATCTAATAATTTCTATACTAATTTTTGGGGCCTCTGGCTTAGGTAGTGGGATACCACCAGCAAGCTCAGGGAATTTAGACCCAATAGTATAAAAATCTACACCCATAAATTTTGATAAAACTATAGAAACAAATGTTCCCACAATTATAGCTATTAGTGAACCAGGGATCTTCTTGGTTATTTTTGGCCAATAAACAATAATCAAAAGAGAGAGCATTGCCAAAGCACTCTCCCAATAATTGATCGTATTAAAATACTTAACATACTCAATCCATTTGGGAATAAAATCGGAGGGCACGCTCTCCATTGTTAATCCAAAGAAGTCTTTAATTTGAGTAGAAAAAATGACAACGGCAATTCCACTTGTAAAACCAACAACAATCGGGTAGGGTATAAACTTAATTATATTACCTAGCTTGAATACTCCCATAAGAACTAGAATTACCCCAGCTATTATGGTTGAAATTATTAATCCTGATATTCCATATTGAGCAACTATCCCATATACAATCACTATGAATGCGCCTGTTGGCCCTCCAATCAGATATCTAGAACCACCTAATAATGAGGTTAAGAGACCAGCTACAATGGCTGTAATTAAACCTTGCTGAGGGGTAACACCACTAGCTATACCAAAAGCGATAGCCAATGGCAGCGCAATTATGCCCACAATAACCCCAGCAATAAAATCTGAGATAAAAGTAGATCTTTTGTATTCTCTTTTAACAAATAGTTTAAATAATTCCGGCTTATATGCCGAAAACCAAGACGCCTTCATGATTTTGTAATGATTTTTATTAAGAGGCGACAAATGTAACAAATAAATATCTACTTGACAATAAAAAGATTATCTATCATTTTAATCAAATCACAATTATCAATACTACAATCAATTACCAAAGATGGTTCTATCTTGTTCAGTACTATATCTTTTGATAGTCTTTTCTCTCCACCTCCAGTTATATTTAGCATAATAATAGACTCACTCTCTTGCGGATTATCTTTAAAAAAGTCAATCATTCCAGCTAATGCAGCACCTGCTGCAGGGTGAATATCAATACCTTCTGTTTGTAAAAACAGATCACATGCACTTTTTAATTGATCATTTGTAACAGCTCTTATCTCACCATTAGTATCACAAAGAGCATCATATAATCCTCCAGTTATAGAATATGGAGGCTTTCTATTTGAGAGAACTTTTGCATCAATTTGTAGAGCCTGTTCTCTAGCCTTCTCTTCTGATAAAAACACAATATCTCTACTCTTGTTCTTCCAAGCATCATACATGGGTGTAAACGGAATATTTTGAGTAGGAACTAACTTCATTTTCTTATTTCCGAATCTTCCATCTTCAATTAATCTAAGATTAGCCTCCCATGCAGCAATAGTTCCTGTTCCACTACCTATAGCCTGAAAATAGATATCTGGAATCTGACCTATAAAATTAGTTGCAGACAGAACTGTTGTTCCCATACCATCTCTTCTAGCAACATTTTTAGCACCTCCCTCTTCAAAATAGTTCTCTCCGTTTGCAACTATTCTATTTGCTAAATCTATTGCATCAAAATAATCTGTTCCAGCAGCTGTTGCTACCAATTTAACACAATCTTTAATAACACAATCGCTCCATAATGCATCAAGATTATCATAAGGCACAACAATAAGAAGGGGAATATTATTCTCTGAACAAACTTTTGCAAAGGCCCTTGCAGTATTCCCTGCAGAAGCAACAACCATTACTTTCCCATCGTTTTGGTTATAACGAGCACACACACTATATGCTTCAGTCTCTTTGAAAGAACAAGTGGTCATATTTGCGCCAATCTCAGGCCAATAACCACTAAAACTTATATATAAATTTGGTAAATTAAGATTACTAGACAGATGCTTACTTTTGTATGTTACAGTTGCCGAAGAACCCACTAGTCGCTTATTAATTGGGAGCCAATCTTCATACTTGTAAATTCCAAGAGAATTATCCTTAAAATCGATCTCTCTCTTTTCATAAATTGCTCTAATTAATGATGGTTTTGAATAATTAGGATCTGATAGCAACCATCCGCTATCTTCAAAAACAACTCCATTTGAGAGATTCTGTAATCTATAGTTGGTCATATTTAAAGGTTATTATTTACTAACTGGGCAATGTCCATAGTTGGACCGCTGTTTACTTGAGAAAAAGTTTTATAACATAAAGGACAAGATGTTATTAATGCTAACTCTTTTCCGTTTTTAAGATTTTCTAAAGAGTTATAAGCAATTTCATCTTTTTGGATAGTAGTTAAATGTGTAGAAGCCAATGATGCACCACAACAAATACTCATAGACTTTGACTGCTTTGCTTCATTTAAGTTTGCTAATTTTGATATTAACTCTCTTGGCTGATCGTATATTTTTAATCCCCGTCCCAATTCACAAGGGTCGTGATATACAACCTCTAAAGAGCTCTTTTTAACCTCTATCTTTTTGCTGATAATCAAATTTAACATATATTGAGAATGGTGTACAATCTCAATATTATCCATTGAATACTCCTCTCTGAACATCTTTAAACAGATTGGACAAGAGACAATTAAAGTTTTTGGAGATTTAGAAAGTATTATTTCACTATTGGCTCTTACAATATCCTTAAACCGCTCTATATCCCCAGATAAAAGAAGAGGACGACCACAACATAGAGTCTCCTCTTTATCAATATGCAGATACTCAATCCCAGCCTTTGTCATTACACTTTCAAAAGATCTGTAAATAGAAGGCGTCAATTTTGTCATACAACCCGAATAATAGATTATATCATATCTCTTTTTACTATCTAATATACTATTATTTTTATCTACAATCTTAGACTCTGGCAACTCTAATTTAGAACTATTTAAATTCCGTTTAGACTGTTTATAAAGCAGTTTTAGGCGAGTAGAATCAATCTCAACCGGACAAGCCTCTACGCATTTACCACACATTAAACAATCATCTACCAAAGATAAGTTAGTTTGGTTTTGCTTAAATCTTAAATTCTTAATAATATATGCCGATGTGCTCTTGTATTTATCACCAGTGAAAGACATAGGACAAACATCTATACATATACCACAAGAAGAGCAGGAAAATAACTCAGCATCGGCATAACCTCCTTTATATGATCTAGATATAACTCCAGAGCGTCTTAATAAAATTAAAAATGCCTCTGTTGGGATGTGCATATATCTAGAAAAAGGAAGTACAAATAGAAAAATTGCTAAAGATATAGAGTAGCCCCACCAGGCAGGCACTAATAACGAATTATAATTGACATAACCAGAGAGTAAAGAGTTTATGCCTTTGGTAAGAAAACTACCACCGCTTATATTAGCAGTGAAGCTCTCAGCTAAAAGTCTTAATGGGAAAATAGCCCATAGAGAGAACATCGCAATTTTATCAGTCAAAGGCAACTTGGTTGTTCTCTTCATCCCAACTGCTTTAGAATTAAATCTTTTTACAATTGCTAATACAAGACCACTTAAGACGATAAGTAAAAACAGATCCATCATAAAGAAGAAGAAACCTCCTCTAAGAGTCTGCTCAACCTCCATTACAAAATATCTAAAAAAAACAGGATAATAAATAAATGCAGTTCTATGAGGAGTATATAGCATAACTTCTATATGTCCAATAAATATCAACATAAACCACCCAAATGCAATACTTGAGTGCATATACCCTAACCAAAAATTCTTTTTAAAAATTTTAACATGAAGTAAGGTATCCTTAATTATAATCCAGATTGTTGTAAATATCTCAAAAGAGAATATATGAGATAAAACCAATCTCCTCTCATTAGATGATAGACTTTTAAATATCTTATATACAGAATAAATAATGTATATAAGAATAAAACTCATTGCTATACTGAATGGTAATACAAACCAATCAAATCCTAAAACTACTCGCTCTTTCACAACGCCTCCTCTTTTAAAAGGTCCTTAATTGCTATAATCACACCTCTTGTATTTATACCTCTGGGACAAACTAATGAGCATTTACCACATAAAACACATGAGCTCAAAGACTCTTTTATGCCAGTAATATCATCTCTCTCAATTGCTACTAATGCTTTTCTAAAACTACTATTACTATTATAAAAAGAGACAGAGCAAGAAGCAGAACAAGAGCCACAAGCAATACACTTGTTTATATCTGGAGCAACAAATACCACTCGATTATATAGAGACTTATCTATACGATCTAAGTCAACAGTTTTGATTTTAATAATATTATATCCAAAATCCATCATTTATCTGCTTAAGAAAGAGTGAATAGATAGGGCTACCGAATCTGATTCTGTTAAGACTTCTGGAATAGTTTTTGGGCCATTGATACAGCCAGCAGTAAAAACACCCTCTGTTTTTAAATTCAGCAAATTATTAAATGAGGGCTCATTAGAAAAACCATCTGAGCTATTTATAGATACAGATAGCTTATTAAAAAGGGGGAAATTTTCTTTGGTAGGAACTATGCCAGACATTAATATAGCATAGTCAGAGGTTAATTTAATCGGCTTAGAAGAGAGCGTATCCTCTGCCTTTACAACTATTTTGTTTTCAAAAGTCTCTGATATCTCCGAAACTCTACCTCTTATAAACTTGATATTATATTCCGATTGTGCTTTTAGATATAAATCTTCATATCCTCTACCAAACATTCTTAGATCCATATAAAAACAGTAAACATTTGCTTTTGGATAAAACTGTTTAATCTCAATAGCCTGCTTAACTGCTGTAACACAACAAACTTTTGAGCAGTGCATATTACCAGCCTTATGATCTCTTGAACCCACACAATGAATAAAAACAACAGTTGGATTATCTATATCAATAAACTTTGGATTATTTATAAAATTGTGTTCTAAATCTTTATTCGTTAACACGCCTTTGTAAAAGCCATATCCATACTCCTCTTTTTTAGATGCATCATATAACGAAAAACCTGTTGTCAATAATATCGATTTTCCCTTTAATCTTTTATTATTAGATAATAACAGATTAAAATGACCATTCTCCTTCTGTACATCCAAAACTGTAGAGTTAAGATTAATAGAGATATCACTACTTAGATTAGTTAAATTAGATACAACACTATATGAATCACTAAAATCTGGGAATAATTTATACCAATTTTTAATTTGCCCACCTAATACTTCTGTTTTTTCTATAATCGTAACTTTATGTCCAAGAGAATTTAGAGAAGAAGCGGCTTTTAAGCCAGCTGGCCCCCCTCCAATTATTATTGTATCATTCACCATTATATTGCTATTTTGTAGGTTATTAATCGCGAGTTAGTCATTAGAATTTTTCTAAATCTTTAGAAATATTATCTGACATCTTATTTAATACTTTTACAAATGTAATCAGCTCTTCTTTAGATATATCTTTAATAATAGAGTCTGTAGACTCAACAGCAATTTCGGTAACCTTTTCCTTTATATCAATTGCTTTTTGAGTCAAATGAATCATATTTTGTCTACGATCTCTCTTATCAGCAACTCTTATCACCAATCCTTTTGTTTCAAGAGCATCAATTAACTTTGTAACAGAGTTTTTATCTTTTATTAAAATATCAGCAATTTGTTGCTGTGACAAAACACCAGTATCCCACAGAGTATCCATAACCAAAAACTGTTCAGGAGTCATGTTAAATCCGTGTTTATTGAATATCTTGTTTAAATACTGTTTAAACTGACAATGGACCAAATTTAGGAATACACCTACCTGTTTATTTAGTATCATATCTAATAGTATAAACGTTTACTATTGCAAATATATGCTTTTTTTAGTTGTTTTGTTAAAAATAATCGCATTAAATTACAAATTATTACATATGCTACTACTTACAATTATAGGGGCTATAATATTATTAATCAATATCTTTATATTAATTAAGATAATACTTCCTAAAAAAAATGGCTATGAATCTATTATAGATAGTCAAAAGGAGTTAATAAATCAAGGAGTTTTATATACCGAAAAATCTATAGAAAAATCTAGTCAAAATATTATCTCTTCTATGGATAGATCTATATATCACCTATCTAATATTCAAAAAGAGAGACTAGAGGCTTTAGAAAAGAGGGTTAAAGAACTAACAGAATCTACAGAGAAAAAATTAGAGACTATTAGAATTATAGTTGAAGAAAAATTGGAAAAGACACTAAATGAAAGACTAGGAAAATCATTTGAAACAGTTGGTAATCAATTAATAGAAGTACAAAAAGGCTTAGGAGAGATGCAAACTTTAGCGCAGGATGTGGGTGGACTAAAAAGAGTATTAAGTAATGTAAAAATGAGAGGAGGAATTGGGGAAGTTCAACTTAATATGCTACTAGAGAATATTTTAGCTCCAGATCAATACCAACGAAACGTTAAAACAAAAGAGGGTAGTAACGACATTGTTGAGTTTGCTATTAAACTACCTGGCCATAACGCAAAGAAAGATTGTATCTGGCTACCTGTAGATGCTAAATTTCCAAAAGAGTTCTATGAAAACCTTCAAGATTCATATGATTCAGGAGATATTTCTAGAATAGAGAAAGATCAGAAAAATCTAGAAAATGCCATAAAAATTATGTCTAAAGAGATATCAGAAAAGTACATATCGCCCCCAAATACCACAGATTTTGCTATTCTATTTTTACCATTCGAAGGCATTTATGCCGAAGTTGTTAGAAAGGCAGCTCTATTAGAAGAGATTCAACTTAGATACAAAGTAATTATTACAGGTCCAACAACATTTGCGGCTATACTTAATAGCTTACAGATGGGTTTTAGGACTCTAGCAATTGAAAAGCGCAGTAGTGAGGTTTGGGAAGTATTGGGAGTAGTTAAAAATGAGTTTAATAAGTTTGGAGATCTTCTTATTAAAGCCCAAAAAAATATACAAGGTGGGCTAGACGATATCGACAAATTAGTTGGAACTCGTACTCGTGCAATACAAAGAAGATTAAAAGAGGTGCAAGAGATTTCTGATACTCCAGAAATTGAATAACTATTTCAAAAAAAAGGGTTGTTTAAATAAGCTTAAATCTTAGTTAAACAACCCTTAAAATATAAGAATTTAAAAAAATCTTTATTTATGAGCGGTACTCATCCCAACTCTTAATTTGAATATCTTCAATTTTTAAAGAACAGAATCCTCTGATAAATGCAGATGCCAATCTTACATTAGTAATTAGTGGTATGTTATAGTCAACAGAGGCTCTTCTTATTTTGTATCCATTATCTAATTCGGTTTGAGTTAAATTCTTTGGAATATTGATAACTAGATCGATTTTCTTATTTTGAAGTAATTCGATTGCTTGAGGAGACATACTATGCTCACTAGGCCAATACACAAGAGTCGATGGTATGTCATTCTCTTGTAAGAATCTGTGAGTACCTCCTGTGGCAAAAAGTTGATAACCGTTATCATAAAGCAACTTACATGCATATAGCATATCTGTCTTTTGTTTAGCCGAACCAGAAGATATTAATATATTTTTCTTAGGGATCTTATAACCAACAGACAACATAGACTTTAATATTGCTTCGTTAAAGTCATCGCCAATACATCCAACCTCTCCTGTAGAAGCCATATCAACTCCCAAAACTGGATCTGCCTTTTGTAATCTAGAGAAAGAGAATTGCGACGCTTTGATTCCAACATAATCCAAATCAAAAGCACTCTTATTTGGAATATCGTATTGACTGCCGATCATTACCTTGGTAGCCAATTCTATCATATTAATTTTCAAGACTTTTGAAACAAAAGGAAAACTTCTTGAAGCTCTAAGATTACACTCAATAACCTTTATATCATTCTCTTTTGCCAAAAATTGAATATTAAAAGGGCCAGATATGTTTAACTCCTGAGCAATTTTTCTAGCAATCTTCTTAATTCTTCTAAAAGTCTCTACATACAATTTCTGAGGAGGAAACTGAATTGTGGCATCTCCAGAGTGAACACCAGCAAATTCAATATGTTCAGAGACAGAATATGCTACTATATTTCCATTATCGGCAACAGCATCCAACTCAATCTCTTTTGCATTCTCTATAAACTCAGAGACCACAACTGGATGTTTTTTTGAGACATTTGCTGCTAGAGTCAAAAATTGAACAAGTTCAGAATCGTTAGAACATACATTCATTGCTGCCCCAGACAAAACATATGATGGTCTAACTAATACAGGGAATCCTACAGTCTTAACAAAGTCATTTATATCATCCATACTAGAGAGCTCTCTCCATCTTGGTTGATCTATATTAAGTCTATCTAACATAGAGGAGAATTTGTGTCTATCCTCTGCATTATCTATACTTGATGCATTTGTTCCTAAAAGCTTAACATTAGCATTAAATAATTTTAATGCTAAATTATTTGGAATTTGACCACCCATCGAGACAATCACCCCATTAGGATCTTCAAATTCATAAATATCTAAAACTCTCTCAAAGGTCAACTCATCAAAATATAGCCTATCGCACATATCATAATCTGTAGAGACAGTCTCTGGATTATAATTTATCATTACACCTCTCCAACCACTATTTCTAATTGTTTGAAGAGCATTTACAGAGCACCAATCAAATTCTACAGAACTACCTATTCTATAAGCACCAGAGCCCAATACAATTATTGATTTTTGATCTCTCTCTGTCTCAATATCGTTATACTCTCCATTGTATGTTAAATAGAGATAGTTTGTTTGAGCTGGAAACTCAGCTGCTAAAGTATCTATCTGCTTAATAACCGGTACTACGCCCAGAGATTTTCTATATTTTCTAACCAAAAAAGCCGATATATCCAAATCTATTGAATCTTTATATAACAGACGACCAATTTGAAAATCGGAGAACCCTTGAGACTTAGCTCTCTTTAATAATTCTCTATTTATATCTTGTTCTGAATCAAATTTTGAGAGCTCTTTTGATGTAACTACTATGTTATATAGCTTATTTAAGAACCACTTATCAATCTTTGTTAGATCATGTATTTGATCTATAGAATATCCTTTTTGAAAAGCTTTTGATATTACAAATATTCTATTATCTGTTGGCTCTCTAAGTGCTTTATCTATATCATCAACCTTAATTTCTCTGTTAGCAACAAATCCATGAGCACCTTGTCCAATCATTCTCAAACCTTTTTGAATTGCCTCTTCAAAGCTTCTTCCAATGGACATAACCTCGCCAACACTCTTCATACTAGAGCCAATTTCTCTGGAAACTCCTTGGAATTTTGAAAGGTCCCATCTAGGAATTTTACATACAATATAATCTAAAGCAGGCTCAAAGAAAGCAGGTGTGTTTTTTGTCACAGAGTTTTGAAGGTCAAATAGACCATAACCCAAACCAAGCTTTGCAGCAACAAATGCAAGAGGGTAGCCTGTTGCTTTAGAAGCTAAAGCCGATGATCTGCTTAGTCTAGCATTTACCTCGATTACTCTATAATCCTCTGAATATGGGTCAAACGCATACTGAACATTACACTCTCCAACAATCCCAATATGTCTTACAATTTTTATTGCTAACTCTCTTAATAGATGAAATTCTCTATTTGTTAGAGTTTGAGAAGGAGCAACCACAATACTTTCGCCAGTATGTATTCCAAGAGGATCAAAGTTCTCCATATTACAAACTGTAATACAATTATCGAATCTATCTCTTACAACCTCATACTCTATCTCTTTCCAACCTTTTAATGACTTCTCTACCAAAACTTGAGGAGAGTAGGAGAATGCTCTCTCTGCTAGAGAAACTAACTCTTGTTCATTATCACAAAAACCACTACCTAACCCACCTAAAGCATAGGCAGCTCTAATTATAATAGGATAGCCTAGATCTTTAGCAGCTCTTTTTGCATCTTCTACAGTCTCTACTGCAAAACTCTTTATTGTTTTTACATTAATCTGATCTAGTTTTTTTACAAAAAGATCTCGATCTTCTGTATCCATAATAGCTCTAATTGGAGTCCCTAAAACCTGAAGATTGTATTTATCAAGAACACCACTTTTATAAAGCTCTACACCACAATTTAACGCTGTTTGACCTCCAAATGCCAATAAAATGCCTTGAGGACTCTCCTTTTTAATAACCTCTTCTACAAAAAATGGAGTTACTGGTAAAAAATATATTTTATCGGCAATACCCTCAGAAGTCTGAACTGTAGCAATATTTGGATTAATAAGAATAGTCTCAATTCCCTCTTCTCTCATAGCCTTTAGAGCTTGTGAACCAGAGTAGTCAAATTCCCCTGCTTCTCCAATTTTGAGAGCACCAGAGCCTAGAAGAAGAACTTTTTTTATAGATATTTTTTCCATTTTATTATATTAGAGAAGATTAATAAAGTCATCAAATAAAAATTCGGTATCTGTAGGACCACTTGCTGCTTCTGGATGGAATTGACAGCTAAAAAATGGCTTAAATTTATGCCTTATTCCTTCGTTGGTCCCATCATTCATATTTATAAAAAGTGGCTCCCAATCTTGCCCTAAAGTTTTGGTATCTACAGCAAATCCATGATTTTGAGAAGTTATAAAACATCTATTACTCCCCTCCATTCTAACAGGCTGATTATGACTTCTATGTCCATATTTCAACTTATATGTTTTTGCTCCCGCAGCAATAGATAAAAGTTGATTACCCATACATATTCCAAAAATAGGTTTTACATCTTCTATCGCCTTCTTAATATTATTAACCGTTATTTGGCAATATGATGGATCGCCTGGCCCATTAGAAATAAACAGACCATCGTACTCTATTTTAGAAATGTCATAATCCCATGGTACTCTAATTACCTCAACACCTCTGTTTACAAGACATCTAATAATGTTATGTTTAACACCACAATCAACCAAAAGCACCTTTTTACTTCCAGAGCCATATCTTATAACATCTTTACAACTAACAATAGCCACTTGATTCTCTTTATTGGGATCTTCAATGGGTTGATTGCTATTACAATCATTGATTTGAGGCCCAATCTCTATTCTACCAAGCATAGCGCCATTATCTCTTAATATTTTGGTTAGCTCTCTTGTATCTACTCCAAAGATGCCAGGAATTTTATGCTCTTTAAGCCATAAGTCCAGACTTTTATCGGCATTCCAATGGCTATAAGAAAATGAATAGTCACTAATAACCAATGCTCTAATATGAATTTTTTCGGATTCAAAGTGTTTTGATAATCCATCTATTATCTCATTTGATGGAACCCCATAATTACCTACTAAAGGATATGTTACACATAATATTTGTCCAGAATAGGACGGATCTGTTAGACTCTCTGGATAACCTACCATAGCAGTAGAAAAAACGACCTCGCCATCAATAGGCTGGTCGTATCCAAAAGAGAATCCATTAAACTTAATGCCATTTTCCAGACATAATGTTGCGGGATTGTAAGCTTGCATTCTTTGTTTTCTATTTAGAAATTAAATAAACTCGGCAAAATTAATAAAATCTACATACTTCTCATAAAAAACTTCCATAATTCTCCTTTTAAAACCTCCCATCTTTTCATGGTCAACATAGACATGTCAGATGTATAGTTAGTTAGAACTTTTCTGGCTTGATCCACCTCTCCATTTTTAATAAGCTCTAGTGCTCTATTCTCAATTATAGGGGCTGTTTCAAAAATAAAATCCTCTAATCTCAAAATCTCTGGCTCAACAATTTTTCTTGTTTTGTCCCAATTTATTGTTGCGACTCTGTTTGTCTCTCTAAATGACCAAATAGCTGCATCTTCTCTGTATCTGTGTTGCCCACAAACATTAAATGACTCAGGGAGTGACAATATTCCAGAGTATATAGGAAATCTTGGGCTTTGAGCAGGATTATCAAAAGAAAAATAAGCTACACCTCCAATCTCATCTGGCAACCAATCTCTTAATTGAATAATATGTGAGTATGAGCACTGAATAACAGCTACACCTCTTACTCTCTTTGTAATACCAGGACTTAACTTATTTAAAAGAGCCCTCATATCATTGGTCATAAAATTAGATATTGGCTTAACAATCTCTTTATACTCTCCCTTTTCTCTATCTCTTCTTGTAACCTCTACCCATAAATCCTTTGTTTGATCCCACTCAGTTCCATCATAGGTCTCTCTATATAGAGCCATAATATCTCTAACAGAGACTAAAGCATCTGGCTTAATACTAAAGGGGAGCTCTTCCATATCATAAGATAGATTCAATGAAGGAGCTAATCTACTGAAAATAAAGAACTCTCTAATAGAAAATGGTTTACTTCCATAATTTATTTTCCAAAAAACAAACTCCTCTTTTCCATCCCAAAGACCAAGATTTTTAACTCTCTCTTTTATATCCTTACTATACAGAAAGTTATTATTATCATTAAAATCTACCTTTGCTATCCTAGGAATATTTGCCGATACTCCAACATGATCATCTGGAATTCTCTGAGCAACCCAAATTGCAGATGGCTTACCAGGACCCGAACCAAATATCTCCAATTGCCACACCTCATTTTTATCTGCAATGGTCAAACACTCTCCGCTATCGGCATAACCATAATTTTCTGCTAATTTACCTATCAATAAAACGGCATCTCTTGCTGTAGAGCATCTTTGTAGAGCGACTCTTTGCAACTCTTCTATTAAGAAAAGACCCTTCTCATTAACTAATTCAGGTCTGCCAACAATAGTTGTCTCTCCAATTGCTAACTGCTTCTCATTAAGGCAGGGATATGCTGTATTTAAATAGGCAAAAGTTTCAGATATTGCTGGAATCTCTCCTTTAACAACCACATTTCTATAATCCCAAGGTTCTTCGTTATGTAGCATTCCCCAATAAATTGGTTCAAAAGAGCCCTTTTCGTATCTTTTTCTTGATACCATCTCAAGCCAAGTTCTATAATTTGAGTCGCATGTATGAGCTGTCATAACAGAACCATCGGAACTAGCCTTTTTTCCAACAACAATTGAAGTACAACTCTCTGTAAAATCACTATCATCTGGATCCGTCTGTCGCGTAAATTGTGCAATAACAGACCCATAAGATAACATAGAGATAAAAATTAGGGTAAATAATTTTTTAATCATAGTAATAAATCTAGGGTTAAATAAAAAATTGATAATATGCTCAATAGTATTAACAAAAATATAAAAAAGATCTTATCTTTACCTAAATAAATATAATTGAAAATGAAACGTGTATTATATACTTTATTATTATCTTTTTTAATATTTAACAACACAAACATCTTTGCAGATACAACAACTTTCTATGTAATTGAAATAAAGCAAGAGATTAATGCTGCATCGGCAAAAAAACTATCTAAAGGGTTTAGAGAGGCCAAAAATATTAATGCAAATTACATTATTATACATTTAAATACTTATGGAGGCGCTGTAAATGCTGCCGATAGTATGAGGACTCTAATTCTTAACAGTTCAACACCAACAATAGCATTTATAGACAATCAGGCTGCTTCTGCAGGAGCACTTATATCTATAGCATGTGATAGTATATATATGAGAAGAGGCTCTAGCATAGGAGCAGCAACTGTAGTTAATCAGACAGGAGAGCCCATGCCAGATAAATATCAATCATTTATGAGAGCAATGATGAGATCTACTGCCGAGGTTACAGGTAGAGATCCACAAATTGCAGAGGCCATGGTAGACCCATATATACATATTCCAGGGATAATTGATAGCGGAAAAGTACTTAGCTTCACCCCAGAAGAGGCTATATTACACAATTATTGTGAAGGAGTTGTTGAGTCTCTAGATCAAATAGCAACCATAGTATCTGGAGAAAACTCATATAATATTATTCACCAAAAACTCTCTTTCGCAGAGTTAGTTCTCCTATTTTTCTTGAATCCAATTGTACAAGGAATTCTATTAATGGTTATTATTGGAGGCATCTATTTTGAATTACAGAGCCCTGGTATTGGATTCCCGTCTGCGGCTGCAATTTTAGCTGCAATTTTATACTTCTCTCCATTATATATAGAGGGTATTGCAAATAATTGGGAGATAATTGTTTTCGTAATTGGAGTACTTCTTATTTTAGCTGAAATATTTGTCATACCAGGGTTTGGAGTTGCTGGAATAAGTGGAATAATCTTAATGATTACTGGACTCTCTTTTGCTATGATAGAAAACGATCTATTTTATAATCAAGGAGATTATAACTTTAGCATTGTGGTTGCTCCTATTGCAAAAGTTCTATTGTCATCTTTTTTATCACTAAGCCTCTCTATATACCTTGCATCCAAGCTTTTTAAGAGTAATAGACTTCCAAATATATCACTTAAAACCACACTCAAAGGAGACACTGCATTCTCTTTAAATAAAGATAATAGCGACCAATCATATGTTGGAAAAATTGCAATAGTAAAAACAGCCATGAGGCCATCTGGAAAAATTGAGATAGAGGAGCAGAGGCTAGAAGCAACTTTAGAGAGTGGCTTTGCCGATACTGGCGACACAGTTTTAATAACTAAGATTGAGGGTGGTCGTCTTTATTGCGTTCGTCACTCTGAATAAGCTCAAGTAACATATCAATTGCCTTATCTTCTGGGACAGAGCGATACACTGGTTCTGTCCCTCTATATATGCTAACTCTGTTTTTGCCCTCTCCAATATACCCATAATCGGCATCGGCCATCTCTCCAGGGCCATTTACAATACAACCCATTACGGCAATATTGTAACCCACAAGATGAGATGTCCTTCTTTTTACTTCATTAAAAACACTTTCTAGATTAAACAATGTTCTACCACATCCTGGGCAAGCTATATACTCTGGTTTAGTAAACTTTCTTCTTGCAGCCTGCATTATATTGTTTTTAAGCTCCACAACCTCTTCGCATGATACCTCAACACCATCTATAGTTGCATCTACTGTAAAATCATCAATAAATCTCTCAAGTAATGGAGGCCCAATAATTACAGCAGACTTAATTGCTAAATCTTCGAATGAACTAGCGTCTACTCTAAAATGATGATTTATCTTATTATAGTTTATAGAATAACTATCCTTATGTAAAAGACAAAAATCTATAATTTTTTTAGCAACATCTATCTCATATATAGGATTCTCTGTTAATGAAACTCTTATGGTCTCACCGATGCCTTTTGATAGTATGGTAGATAGCCCTACTGCAGACTTTATTCTGGCCTCTATGCCATTACCAGCTTCTGTAATTCCTAAATGTAATGGAAAAATAATACCATCATTTTTCATTGCCTCATATAACATAATATTTGCCTGAGCCATTACATATGTATTACTAGCTTTTAGCGAAATAATAATCTGATCGAAATCATTCTCTTTGGCCATACATATCCACTCCATAGCAGCCTCTTTCATTCCTTGGGGGCCATTTCCATACTTTTCTATGATTCTTTCTCCCAAAGACCCATGATTAATCCCAATCCTTAATGCTGTACCATATTCTTTACACACCTGAATTAATTTTGCAAACTGCTCTTTTGCAATATTGTGCTCTTTTGCAAAATTACCAGGATTAATTCTTACTTTATCGGCAACCTTAGCTGCCTCTATTGCAACATTATATGAAAAGTGAACATCGGCAACCAGTGGAAAACCATATCCATCACTACTTAGCCTATTTTTAATCTCTTTTAAAGCTTCTACCTCTTTTAGCCCCTGAGTTGTAAGGCGAACAATCTTTGCACCTTTATCAAATAGAGCTTTACACTGCGCAACACTCAACTCTATATCTAATGTGTTGGTATTACACATAGATTGAATAACAATATCACTATTGTTAGAAATAACTACATCACCAACTTTAACTTGGATATATTTCATCATAATAATTATAACTTGACATTAACGGTAACACTAAATATCAACTGCTTTGGATATGTAAAAAGATAATCTGTTTGACTAAATTTTTTAGGATCAAAAGAGTAGGATAGTGAGTAGTGATAATTTCCCTCTAAATGGATCTCTATTGGCTTAACAATAAAAGCAAGGCCAGAGCCAAAAATAAAGCCATAATCGACCCTCCTATCATGTTCGTCAAATCCACTTCCATCAGAAGTTGTTTTGCTAGACCTATATCCACCAAAACAGCCTGCATTAATTAAAAACCTCATTCTCCAAAAATCTATATGAAACTGAGAAACAATAGGTATTTGAATTACTTGAAATCTAGTCTCTTGATCATCTCTTTTGAACCCTTGCTCTATTGTTGAGATCCCTGTTTGAAAACCAAAATTATTAATCATTCCCCACAAACCATGGTAATAAGTATATACAAAAGAGTAGTTTTTAGTAGTAGTGATTGACTCATACTCCAAATCTGGCCTAGAGTCCATTCCACTAATATTAATCCCTGTTCTGATACCCACTAGATGCTCTCTATACTGAGCCTCCAAAACAGTATTAAATGACAATAAAAATAATAATGCAAAGATTAAATTTTTCACGTTTCTTCTATTTACTAAATAACTCTTTAATATCAACAACTTGGTTTAACTCTGTAGATTCAGGCAATGAGATAATAGCAGAACCACTTGCAAGTGTATAAAGCCTCACTTTTTCTGGTTGAATCTTCTGCAATAAAATACCAGGATCAATTACCCCATTTCCATTAAGATCTTGAATAATTTTTACTGAGTATTTTCCAGCCTGTAGATAAGGAAAAGATACCTTACCATTTTTAGAAATAACAGCTGTTCTAAAGACTCTATCTCTAGTAACATTAGTAATTTCTACAATATATGTTCCATCTACATTAACAAACTCCAAAGAGAGACCAGATAATCTATCTTCTCTAGGAAGCGCTCCTTTTTTAACTACAGTATCATTATAATTTCTATATATATCGGTAAATGCTCTAGGCAACATATTGAGAGTATACTCATGCCCAGGCAATACTCTGTCTGATATTAACAGGTTGTAGAATCTAGAAGATAAACTATCCTCAAGAATTAAGTAGTTGACAAAGGTTGTGTCTCCTCTTGGGTTTTTTGAAGTAATAAATATAGAATCTCTCCTAATTTGCGATAATGGAGATTTAAACTCCAACCTAAATCCTTGCTGAGCCAATAATGCTGGCTCTACTTTAACTTCAAATTCTAATAGATCCTCTCTTTTAACTTTTTCTTGAGCCTGCAATCTCTCTCTACGACCTCTAATATCTAACTGTTTTGGCCTTGGAGCAACTAAGGTAAGCTCCTCCAAAAATGGCGACAACACACTATTCGTATCTGTCTTCATATAATTTATTGCCATCTTTATTGTGTCTCTAAAAATATATGAAGTATCAGTAATCCAGACAGTAAGACTATCTCTACGAATATTAAACTCCTTTTTTATGTGTTTAGAATTAATCCCATCTATAGATAAGCTATCAACATCGGCCCAAGGTGCAAAAAACTTTATATATGCCATTTGTGGTTGAAGCATTTTACTCTCTCTAATAAACTGTTTATCTGGATTCTCTTTAAACATATAAAGGTTCATCTGCGATGGCCGAGATAGAGCTAAAAGAGTATCTTTTTCACCAACAGCAATTAACTCTTTAAGAGAATTATTCATCACGGTTGAAGGAATAAACAGCGAATCTATAAATGCAACCTCTTCGTTTTCTGGATCATATAAACTGTCTCTTATACACATCT
>LUYZ01000082.1 GCA_001603425.1 Bacteroidales bacterium Bact_08 | reverse complement strand
CTAAATTTAAAAAGGTTTTTAATAAGATAGAGACAATCTTAACATTTTCGTAAATAATTGAAATTAATTATGTCAATTATAAGGCTTTTTCTTATTTTTGCCGAAGAATACCTATAAATTTATTTAAATACCTATGAAACAAATCATTAAAAATTTAACCCTGATGGTTGTTGGGCTATTTTTAGCCTCGGCTGTTTATGCTCAGGTGACAACCTCTTCTATGAGCGGTCGTGTAACCGAGCAAGATGGGAGCCCGATTGTTGGTGCTACAGTAGTAGCAACTCATACGCCATCGGGAACAAAGTACTTCTCTATTACTGATAACGCAGGTGGATATAGAATCCAAAACATGCGTGTTGGTGGACCATACTCTGTTGAAATATCTATTATGGGATATGGTGTAAACAGAGCAGAGAACTTTAACCTTAGATTAGGAGAAAACTTCGTTTACGATGCTCAACTTTTGGAAGAGGCTATGGCTTTATCTGAAGTTGTTATCTCTGCAGGTATTGTTAATCCAATATTGAATAGAGATAGAACAGGTGCCTCTATGAACGTTGGATCTAGAGAGATCAGCACATTACCATCTATTAGTAGGAGTTTAAGCTCTTTCACAAGAATGACACCTCAATCTAATGGAAATTCATTTGCTGGTAGAGATGGTAGGTTTAACACCGTTACAATTGATGGTGCGGCATTTAATAATAACTTTGGACTATCTAGTAGCGCAATGCCAGGTGGTTCTGCCGAGCCAATATCATTAGATGCTATTGAGCAGGTTACTGTAAATTTAGCTCCATACGATGTTAGACTATCTCAATTTACAGGAGCATCTATTAATGCAGTAACAAAATCTGGAGACAACAGATTAAAGGTTAGTGCTTATACATATCAGAGACCAAAATCATTTACTGGTGAGAAAGTTGGTGATTTAAAAGTAGGCAATGCTAGAGATAGAAGTTCTCAAACATATGGATTTACTGTAGGAGGTCCTATCATTAAGGATAAACTATTTATATTCGCAAGTTATGAATATGAGACAGAAGATAGACCTACTAACTCATGGGAGCCAAGTATAAATGGTGTTGCCGATAGAGATAACAGAATATCTAGAACAACAGTTGCAGATCTTGAGAGAGCAAAAAATCACCTAATGACAAAATACTCTTACGACCCAGGTGATTATCAGAACTTTGGAACATTCCCATTTGAGAACTATAAAGTTTTAGCTAGAATTGACTGGAATATAGCTCAAAATCATAAGTTCTCGTTCAGATACAATACTCTTAGAAACAAAAGCAGAAATCTTACAAATGCAACTTCTGGTCCTCCAAATGTGTCAAGATCTAATATCGGTCGTGTTTCGGAGCATTCAATCTCTTTTTCTAACTCATTCTATGGACAAGAGAATACAATTGATGCATTTGCAGCTGAGTTGAACTCAACATTTGGGTCAAGATTTGCGAATAAACTTTTGGTGTCTTATACAGCAACAACAGATCCAAAAAGAACAAGTGATAGTGATATTTTCCCATTTGTAGATATATATAAAGATGGAGATCCATATATGTCATTCGGTTATGAGTTGTTTACATATAGAAATAAAGTTGAAAACAACACATTGTCAATTGTAAATAACCTATCGATAAACCTAAATAAGCACACTATTACAGCAGGTATCGCATACGATAATATATTTGTAAATAACTCATATATTAGATCAGGAACAAGTTATTATAGATTTGCATCGTTAGATGACTTTATTAATGATGCAAAACCTATTGGATTTGGAGTTACTTATGGTTATGGTGGACAAGACCCTAAAGGTGTTGAAATGGATTTTGGACTAGGTAGTTTATATGTTCAAGATGAGTGGCAAGTTAATCCTAACTTTAAATTAACCTATGGTTTAAGAGCAGAGCTACCTTTCTATCATAATAAATTGATGGATAACCCTGCATTCTCTTCAATTACATTTAAAGATGGATATAAGTTTGATCTTGGTTCGTGGCCAAAGACTAAAATGCAAATTAATCCAAGGTTAGGTTTTAACTGGGATGTTCGTGGAGACAGATCTCTACAAGTTAGAGGAGGTACAGGTATGTTCTCTGGAGTTCTTCCTTTTGTTTGGTTTACAAATCAGCCAACCTCATCTGGTACTCTTCAGAGTCCTGAGATAGGAATCGCTGCTAATAACCTACCTGCAGACTTTAGGTTTAACCCAGATTTTAGAGCACAAATAGCTAAATATCCTGGACTATTCCCTCAAGAGGTTAGCTCTACTGTTCCTAGAGATGCTACATTTGCTCAAGTGGATAAAAACTTTAAAATGCCACGAATCTGGAGATCTAATATAGCTGCAGATATTGAGTTGCCTGGTAATATGATCTTTACAATGGAAGCATTGTATTCTAAAGATATTAATGCAATTGTTCAGAAAAATGTAAACCAGTCTGACCCAGATAGAGTGTTTAATGGATCTGATAATAGACCATACTGGTCTACAAATAAAGTTAATAGTAATATTGGTTCAGCAATGGTGTTAGATAATTCGAGCAAAGGTTATCAAACTCTACTTACCGCTCAATTGACTAAAAACTATACTAACGGTTTTGCTGGAATGATTGCATATACTTATAATCTTTCAAAGGATGTCTCTTCAAATCCAGGATCGGCTGCATATTCTGCATGGAGTAGTAATCTTGATGTTTTTGATCTAAATAACCCTCAGTTGAGCTATTCAAACTTTGCTGTTCCTCATAGAGTTGTGGGTTATGTTTCATATAGAGTGGATTATATTAGACATTTAGCTACTACTTTCTCTTTATATTATAATGGAGCTGCTCAAGGAAGATCTTCTTATGCATACTCAAACGATATGACAGGAGATGGTCTTAGAAGTAATTTGATTTATGTGCCAAAAGATAAAAACGATTTAGTTTTTGTGGATGTTCCTGGTAAGATGACAGCTGCTGAGCAAGCTAATAGATTCTGGGAGTATGTTAATGGTGACTCTTATCTTAAATCTAGAAAGGGTAAATATTCTGAAAGATTTGGAAAGGTTAATCCTTGGTTGAACAGATGGGATGTTAAGATTCTTCAAGATATTTACACAAACTTTGGATCAGATAGAAGATACTCATTACAAGTTAGTTTAGATATTGTAAATGCAGGTAACTTACTGAACAAAGATTGGGGTATTTACAAGAGATCTGGTTTAGCGAATCAGTTTGATCTTATCACTCCACTTACTTACAGAGGTGTAAATCATTTAGGAGAGCCTACCTTTACTTTAAATGCTACAGATATAGCTAATTTTAATGATAAAGATAGAATGGTAAAACAAGCGACTACAGCTAGTACTTGGGGAATGTTATTAGGAATTAGATTATCATTCTAATTTTAAATGAAAATTTTTAGGCTGTCTACAATTGTAGGCAGCCTTTTTTTATTCTA
>LUYZ01000004.1 GCA_001603425.1 Bacteroidales bacterium Bact_08 | reverse complement strand
ATCATCAATTATATTAGATATTTCGAATATAATTTTCGTTAATAAATCTGTATCAATATCTTTTTTTATTAAGCCCTCTTTCTGTCCTTGTTTAATAAAATCTAAAGTCATTTGTGTATGATGCTCTATAAATTTCCCTACAGCTCTTTTAAAAAGTGTATTATAATACCTTTTTAAATCTAAGAAAAAATCTCTTCTAAGATTTATAAAAACATCTGACTGAGAATCATGTATTCTAAAGAGTATTCCAAAAACATTATCTTGAATATTTTTCATTTGAGAGGAGTACTCCACCATCTGATTGTAAAACTCCTGTATACACTCCTCTAAAAGATGAGATTTATCTTTAAAAACTTCATAAAGTGTCCTTTTTGATATTCCGCACTCTTTGGCCACAATATCCATTGTAACTGCCTTGCAGCCTTTATTTATAAATAACTCCAAAGAACTCTCTATTATTCTCTTTTTCAACAACATTTCTGAATCCATAAATAATAAATAAGTTGGCAAATTTACAGGGATAAAACTTAAAAAACAAAAAAAGTTTTTAAGTTTTATTTAAGAATTATAATATACTTTCCTAAATTTGCAACATTATAATAATTCATAATCAAATTTTGCATATGTATTCAAATTTTAAATCTCATCTAGAAAAAGAGCTAACAAACATCAAAGAGGCAGGTCTTTTTAAAAATGAAAGAGTAATTACTACTGCACAACAAGCTGAGATCAAAGTAAGTTCTGGACAGGAGGTACTAAACTTCTGCGCCAATAACTACTTAGGACTTTCAAATAATCCAGAATTAATTGATGCTGCTAAAAAAGCACTAGATAACAGAGGCTTTGGAATGTCTAGTGTTAGATTTATCTGTGGAACTCAAGACCTTCACTTGGAGTTAGAAAAAAAGATTGCAGATTTTTTTGGTACAGAAGACACAATACTCTATGCCGCATGTTTTGATGCAAATGGCGGAGTTTTTGAACCTCTTCTTACAGAAGAGGATGCTATTATCTCTGACTCATTAAATCATGCATCAATAATAGATGGTGTAAGGCTGTGTAAAGCACAAAGATATAGGTATGCTAATGCAGATATGGATGAATTAGAAAAATGCCTTAAAATTGCACAAGCTCAAAGATTCAGACTTATTGTTACAGATGGTGTATTCTCCATGGATGGTAATGTTGCGCCACTAGACAAAATATATGAGCTTGCCAATAAATATGATGCAATGATTATGGTAGATGAGTCTCACTCTGCTGGAGTTGTTGGTAATACTGGTAGGGGAACAACAGAACTATTCAATCTAAAAGGTAAGGTAGAAATCATTACCGGAACCCTTGGAAAAGCTTTTGGAGGTGCGATAGGAGGATTTACAACAGGTAAAAAAGAGATTATTGATATGCTAAGACAACGTTCTAGACCATATCTCTTCTCTAACTCTATTCCTCCAATGGTTGCTGCTGCTGGTTCAGCAATGTTTGATATGATGTCAAAGACCAACGAACTTCAAGACAAACTTCATAACAATACAGATTACTTTGTTAAAAAAATGATTGACGCTGGTTTTGATATTAAGCCAACTCAATCGGCTATCTGTGCTGTTATGCTTTACGATGCTAAACTATCACAAGAGTTTGCTGCAAAAATGCTAGATCATGGAATATATGTTATCGGCTTTTACTTCCCAGTTGTTCCAAAAGATCAAGCAAGAATAAGAGTCCAAATAAGCGCTGGACATTCACAAGAGCATTTAGATAGATGTATTGATGCTTTTACTACTGTAGGAAAAGAGCTAGGTGTAATAAAATAGATAACCATTATTTTAAGAGGCTGCCAGATTGCAGCCTCTTCTCTTTTTATATTTTACAAACTAATCTAAGTTAAAATTACTCTTTACCCTCTTATTAAAAGAGTGCCTAATTGGGCTATTAACCACCACTTCTAAATCTTTGGGTTTTTCTATTATTATACTTCTAAACACCCCATCCCATTTATTACTTTTACTATACTCCTGAGCCTTAATTATTAATATAGAGTCTTTTAGCCTTACATTAGAACCGTATTGCTCTATGGTCTCCATAGCCTGAAAATAGTTGGACGATCTCGCATATGTATTAACAATAACTCTTGCTGAGTCTAATCCCTCAACATCCCAAATTTTAATATTGGGCATAAGAACTAAGTTGTTATCCGTGAGCCAGAAAAGAGAGTAGTGTTTCTTACCAGCATCATAAATAAACCTCTTTTTAGAAATCTCAGTTTGAGACTCCAGATTAATAAATAGAGTATCTAAAGACTTAGGAACATTTATCACTAAATCACTAGATGCTTCTGACCAATAAGACCTAGAAGATTTCACTGTCAATACAGAGATGGAGATAAGTGATAGTATCCACAATAAAAAGATTATTAAACCCGGTTTGAATTTTGGACTTTTGATTTTAAACAACATACAGATACCACCATATAACATACCTATAAATGGTAGCATTACAACTAAAATCAACAGAATCTTATATATTGCTGATCCAAAAATAGATAAATCTAAATATCCTAGAATATCGATTGGGACAAAACCACTGAATATCTCAATTCCAAAAAACAACATAGATGATGCAATTAGACCTCCAAGGGCAATTGCAATAAGAACAAACGATATTATAATGATTATGACTCTGGCTATTACGGAAAAGAATCTATTTATTATATTCGATAAACCACTCTCTTTTTTTGCAACAAAACTCTCTTTTTGCCCTATCGTTTTGTAATCTAGAATCTCTCCGGACATTGCATATTTTTGTTCCAGACTTTTTGCCTCTGGGATAATTATCCACATAAGAATATAAGCTACAAACCAAAAACCAAATCCGGCTCCATTATGTAATCCAAATACAGAGAGACCAAAAGCTAATACAATAAAGATTATCCTAACTAGAATTATATCCAATTTAAAATATGCTGCAAATCCAGATAAAACACCTCCTAGCACCTTGTTTATAGGATCTCTGTAAAGTTTTCTTGGTAAATTCTTTACTCCCATACTTCTTGTCTGCTCTTTGTAATCTTCTCCCTCAAAAGACTCTGGTCTCCCTAAAACAGATATAATTTCATTTATCTCTTTTACTGTTACCACCTCACCTGCTGGTAGTTTCTCTAATAATAACTCAGCCATCCTCTCCTCGATACCATCCACAATCTCTTTGGCATTACTATCATTTCCGTAGTAATCTTTTAGCTCATCCAAATACCCTTTTAATAGTAAAAAGGAGTCCTCTTCTATAGTAAAAGCGATATTTCCAAGACTTATTTTTATAACTTTTTTCATGGCTATTCATTTTGATTTTTTATAACTTCAATGGACTCTACAATCTCTTTCCATGCACTATCCATCTCCTCAAGAACCTCTCTACCCTTATCTGTAAGTGTATAATACTTTCTAGGTGGACCTTGTTGAGACTCCTCCCATCTATAGTTTAGCAGACCTTGATTTTTTTGACGAGTTAAAAGAGGATATAGAGTTCCCTCCACTACAATCATATGTGCCTTTTTTAATGTGGCTATTATAGAAGATGCGTATGCATCATTCTTATGAAGGATACTTAGAATACAGTACTCTAGTACCCCTTTTCTCATTTGAGATTTTATATTATCGGTATTAATTTCGTTCATGACATTAAAATTTATAGGTACTAAATCTCTTTAAATTCTCTGCAGTTATAGGTAATCCTCTCATCTCACATTTTTGAGCAGCTGTAACAGCCATTGGAGCTATAATCCAAAATATTATATATGCCCAGAATCCAGCACTTCCCATAATTAGAGCTACAACAAATAGAATTCTAATTAACACAACATCTACATTAAAGTAAAGTGAAAGACCACTACACACACCACCTATAGTCTTACCATCTGGGTCTCTGTATAGCTTTTTGGATATGGTATAACTCCATTTGTTATCAAATGAGCCACTAGAAGAATCACCACTATCTAATGTAGATCCATCTGGCATTCCTAACTGCATAATAACTCTATTCACAATCTCTAGAGTAATAACTTGATTATAACTAGTAATGGACTCCATAAATAATTCAGAGATTCTCATCTCCAAATCCTCCATTACATCTTCTGACTCCGGGCCCATAGCAGCCTTCTCTTTAAAACTACTTAAATAGTAGCTTAGTCTTTGATAAGCATCTTCGTTAATAATAAAACTACTTTTGCCTATTCCAACGTTAATTACTTTTTTCATAACATTAATATTTTTTTATATATAGAATTTGGTACTGCAAATATATGTAATAATTTTAATACTATGCAACACATAGTACTAAAAATTTACATAAAAAAAGACCTCCTAATCCGGAAGGCCTTAATTACCAAGATTCTATATATAAAAAATATTTTTAATTTGTTCCAGGAGTCTCCTCTGTAGAAGAAGGTGTAGTAGGAACAGCTGGGAATTCTGGCTGACCTTGTATAGGTGCACTAGATTCTATTTTTTGTTGAATTGAACTTTGTGTTCTAGAGGCATCTGTAGAAACAAATGCTGTTGCTAAAATACATAAAACAATTATTGCTATTGCTAAAGTCCAAGTTGCTTTTTCTAAAAAATCAGCTGTCTGACGTACTCCAAATGTCTGATTTCCAGATGCGAAGTTAGCTGCCAACCCTCCTCCTTTTGAGTTTTGTACTAACACAATAAGTGTCAATAAAATGCTGGCGATTACAATAAGGATAGCTATTACGGTATACATAATAATATTATTGATTATATTTTTCTTTAATTTTATCTACAAGGGTTGCAAAGTAACTACTTTTTTCTGGATATAACAAAATAAGTTTAGCGTAAACATCCACAGCTCTTTTATAAAAGCCCTGCTCTTGATAAATCTTTGCCAACGTCTCTGTATAAAACGAGTAGTCATCAAAAAGGTCCGATGTAGATATCTCTTTTTCGGCCTCTTTTTTCTGAGACTCCTTCTCCTTTTGTGTTTTTACTAAAGATGGTTTTGTTGCAATAAAATTATCTACGGGCTTTGACTTATCTAACTCTAATTGATCTAGATCTTTACGAGTAAAATAATCTCCTCCTGCCAAAACAAAATTTGGTTCCGTCTTTGTATTGTCTATTGTAAAATCCGATATCTCTTCAAAAACAATTTCAGTCTCATCAACAATGTAATGCTCTTGTTTTTGAGAATCCTTGCCCTCTAAATCGATTTGCGCCTCCTCTGATTCTATAGTAGTATCAATATTATCACTTACTTCTGAGACATACTCATCATAATTGGACTCCGAGTCATTAGAGGAATAAAGAAGGTACATATCATAGAGAGCCCCACGTGAAAACACCCTCGGAGCAACCTTATCTAAGTAGAGCCCAGAAGCTTCGGCATCAATTTTACAGATCTCTCTAAATATATCATAATATCCTATAGAGTACCATGGATACTTACTTACAACTTGCTCTTTAAAAGATAGATTAAAATCTGGCATATCTAATCATTTTTTCAATATTACCAATTAGCAACGGTAGAGTTAAAAATATCTTCTGTAAGTTTCTCTACAATTTGTTCTACAAGATTTGCCTCTGCAGCATCAAATGACACAGTTGAGGGATAATCTTCAAAGGCAGCAAAGTTTCTATCAAAACTCTCTTTGGGATATTTGACATTAGTAAAAATAACCTTCATTGTAATTGTAAGCCTATTTTTTGAAGCAACCTCATCTGCAGTCACACCCAAAGATGTTGTTTCATAGCTAATAATTTGGCACTCTAGAACCAAATCTCCTCCTTGCGGAACTTGAGTTAGTTTAGTCAATTTTCTGAATTTATCCATCAACGCCTCTGTAACATTATTACTAAGTCTTGGATTAATTCTCAATGCCCTATTCTCTACTGGATAAATTGTAATTGTCTTTACATCTGGCGCAATAGAAGTTCCAGAAAAAGAGTAAAACCCACATGATGAGACCAATAATAAAACTGGTATAATGGTATATAACAATCTCTTTATCATATATCTAAATTTAATTCTTTTATCTTTCTATATAGAGTTCTTTCCGAAATACCAAGCTCTTGAGCAGCTAATCTTCTCTTCCCTCCACACTTCTCTAGGGCCTTTTTAATTAATTCAGAATTCACCTCCTGAATAGATAGCGTTGAAAAGTCAGAAGAGTCAAGCCCTCCTTCTATATCCAACTGTGCATCAGACAAATCTGACTCCTCTCTATAATCTACTACTGTGGTCTCTTGTATATTTTTAGAGATTTCACTATCTGCAGATAATCTCCCCTGTGACACTATAGATTCACGAACACCCTCTTGATCTGAGATACGCTGTTTTAGCTCTTCAACCTCTTGACGCAATTGATATAATATTTTAAATATTATATCTCTATCTGTTAAATAATCTTTATTCTGCGATCCTGTTTTAATAAGTTGAGAATTTGAGCTATCTCTGGGGATATATTTAGATAGAATCACAGAATCTATATGCCTTTCATGCTCAATAACAGATATTTGCTCTGCAATACTTTTTAATTGACGGATGTTCCCTGGCCACCTATAGCTACATAACACCTCTACAGCATCTGGAGTAAGCCTGATTGGCGGCATAAGATATTTATCTGCAAAATCTAATGCAAATTTCTTAAAAAGAAGGTGTATATCTCCACTCCTCTCTCTTAAAGGAGGAATATATATAGGAACTGTATTTAGACGGTAAAAAAGATCTTCTCTGAATCTTCCTGACTCAATTGCCGATACCAAATTGACATTTGTTGCCGCAATAACTCTAACATCTGTTTTTTGAACTTTAGAGGAACCAACCTTAATGAACTCCCCAGACTGAATTACTCTAAGTAATCTAACCTGAGTCGAGAGAGGAAGCTCAGCCACCTCATCAAGAAATAGAGTCCCTCCATCTGCAACCTCAAAATAACCCTTTCTTGTTTCATATGCTCCTGTAAACGATCCTTTTTCGTGACCAAAAAGCTCTGAATCTATAGTTCCTTCTGGTATAGCTCCACAGTTAACTGCAAAGTACTGATTATGTTTTCGTGGACTATTAATATGAATTATTTTGGGAACAACCTCCTTACCAACACCACTTTCACCGGTTACCAAAACAGACAAATCTGTTGCAGCCACCTGCACAGCAATCTCAAGAGCCCTATTTAACAATGGGCTATCCCCTATAATATCAAATCTCTGTTTTATTGACTTCAAATCCATAGCATACAAAAATAGTTAAAATTTATACCTTTGAGAAATTTTAAAATTTGGACAATGGATTTTTTAGCAATAATTCCTGCTCGCTACGCATCTACCCGTTTCCCAGGCAAGCCTCTGGTAGATATTAGAGGGAAAAGTATGATACAAAGAGTATACGAAAGAGGTCAACTTATTTTTCCAAACATTGTTGTTGCTACAGATGATAGTAGAATTTTCAATCATGTGGTTGAATTTGGTGGTATGGCTGTGATGACCTCTGCAGATCACATAAACGGAACAAGCCGAATATGCGAAGCAGTAAAAATCATAGAAAACAATCAAAAAAGAGAATACTCTTATATAATAAATATCCAAGGAGACGAACCATTCATATCCAAAGATCAGCTAATTGAATTAAAAAATAGCATTATGGATGAAGGTGCAGATATATCAACTCTATGCAAAAAGATAACCGATAGTGAAGAGCTTTTTTCTCCTAACAACCCCAAAGTTGTCATGGACTGCAACTTTAATGCTCTTTACTTCAGCAGATCTGTCATTCCATATACTAGAGATATAGCCCCCGAAAAATGGATAGAAAATACTCTCTACTACAAACATATCGGCCTATATGCATTTAAGAGAACAACTCTTGATGTTATCGAAAATATTTCTCAAACTCCACTAGAAAAGGCAGAGAGTCTTGAGCAACTCAGATGGCTAGAAAATGGACTTAAAATAAGGCTTGCAATAACAAATCATCTATCTTACTCGATAGACACACCTGAAGATCTAAAAAATCTTCTTGCGTCTAACATTCTTTAAGTGTAGAATAAAAGTTTTTTTATATATTTGCAATAATGCCTTTTTTGTAAGGGCACTATTATTGAATGACGTATAATGATTAAAAACAACTAAATACCATTAGAATGAAAAAAAATCTATTCAAAATTTTAGCTGTTGCAATACTTGGTATATCTATTATATCTTGTAGCAACCCATCTAAGATGGCAAAAAACGCTAATTTAGTAAGCGTAGAGAGCAATCCTCAAATACTAGAGGTTGTTGCTGGTGAAATTACTGCCACCTACACAATGCAATTCCCGGAAAAGTATTTCCACCCAAGAGCTATTCTTGAGGTTGTTCCGGTTCTTGTTTACCAAGGAGGTGAAGTAGCTGCTCCTGCGTTTAAACTTCAAGGTGAAAAGGTTACAGATAACTTTCAGCCTATCTTGAGATCTGGTGGAAAAGCAAGTAACACTGTTAAATTTGCCTATAAACCAGGAATGGAAAAATCTCATCTAGAACTAAGAGTTGCTGTTTGGAACAAACTTAAAAAATATGATTTTCCAGCACCTTACAAACTTTCTGATGGAGCAAATACAACATACATGCTTGTTTCAAAAGATGGAGTAACTGCAATAGCTCCAAATAACTACCAAAAAGTTATTAGAGAGAAAAAAGAGACTCAAATTCTTTACACAATCAATAGTTCATATGTACGTCCAAGAGAACTTACTAAAGGTGAAATCAAAGAGTTCCAAGATTTCTTGAAAAACATAGAGCAAGACGAGCGTAGACAAGTAGCAAAAACAGAGATTATTGCTTATGCTTCTCCAGATGGCCCTACAACTCTTAACTCAAAACTTTCAGATAAGAGAGGTGAAACTGCTCAAACAGCATTCAATAGAATTACAAGAGGTATCCCTGTTGACGCTCCGGTTAACGTTGCTACAATTGCAGAGGACTGGGAAGGTTTCCAAGAGCTAGTTGCTGCTTCTAACATCCAAGATAAAGAACTTATATTAAGAGTTCTATCTATGTATAGCGATCCTTTAGTTCGTGAAAGAGAGATCCGTAATATGTCTCAAGTATTCAAAATTCTTGCAGATAAAATACTTCCAGAATTAAGAAGAGCTAGAATGGTTGCTAATGTAGATTATACTAACTTTACAGATCAAGAGCTAGTTCAATTTGTAGCTGAAGGAAATATCGAAATTATGGATGTTGAGGCTCTTCTTTACACAGCTACTTTAGTTAAAGATTACGATACAAAAGTTAAACTTTACAAGAAAGCTGGTGAGAAATTCAAATGTGACCGTGCATTCAACAATTTAGCGGCTATCGCGCTTGACAACAATAAGATTGCCGATGCAAAAACTGCTATCTCTAGAGTATCTGATAAGAACTCTCCTTACTACAACAACAATGCAGGTATCGTAGCTATGCGTGAAGGTGACTACTCTGCTGCTGCAAACCATTTTGCAAAATCTTCTCTTGTAGAGGCTAAATATAATTATGCTGTTATTGATATTCTTAATGGTAAATATCAAGAGGCTGCAAACAAACTTGCAGGTTCAAAATCTATGAATGAAGGTTTAGCTTATATTCTAACAAATCAGCTAGATAAAGCATCATCTGTTTTAACATGCGATTGCGCTCATTGTGCATACCTTAGAGCTATTGTTGCTGCTCGCAAAGGTAATATGAGTCAAGTAGCTAAAGAGCTAGATGTTGTTTACAAAAACGAAGCTCTTAAGGCTCGTTCACAAAACGATATCGAATTTGCTAAATTCAGACAATAGTCAAAATTTACAAGTTTAAATTAAAAGGCTGCCAAATAAATTTGGCAGCCTTTCTATTTTAAGTGTTTGTAATTCAGACAATAATTACCTCAATTACTCTACAAACACACTATCGGTATCTATAATATTACGAGCTAAAGTTAAAAATGCCTCTGAAACATCTGTTAACGCATATGGAGCTCCAGAGTCTCCAGACTCACCTATCTCTAATACTATAGGAATTTGAGCTAACAAAGGTATAGAAAAATGCTCCGCCATCTTTTTGCCTCCATTTTTGCCAAAAATATAATATCTATTATTTGGCAACTCTTTGGGTGTAAACCAAGACATGTTTTCTACTAATCCTAAAACTGGCTTAGATATTTTCTCCGATCTAAACATATTTATCCCCTTCTGCACATCCAATAGAGCAATCTCTTGAGGTGTTGTTACTATGACAGCTCCACTTAAAGGAATATCATGAACCAAAGATATATGAATATCTCCTGTTCCTGGAGGTAAATCTACAATCAAAAAATCTAATTCTCCCCACTCTATTTGCAATATCATCTGCTTTAAAGCATTACTAGCCATTGGGCCTCTCCATATTAGAGGTTGGTCTGGCTTAGCAAAATATCCAATTGACATCCACTTAATACCAAACTTCTCTATTGGCAAAATCATCTCTTTTCCACTAGAGTCATCAACCAACGGTTTTGCATCTTCGGTTGCTGTCATTTTGGGTATAGATGGACCATAAACATCGGCATCTGTTAAACCCACTTTGTATCCTAGTTTAGACAGAGCTACTGCTAAATTTACAGCAACAGTAGATTTTCCAACACCTCCCTTTCCAGAAGCGACTGCAATAATGTTTTTTACCTTTTCCAGAGCATGATGCTCTTGTTCTAATATTAATTTTTTATGTGGCTTCCTCTCTCTAACTAACTCCATAACAGAGACATTAATCTCTGGATTATCTATCTTACTCTTTATTGCCTCTATACACCTTTTTTTAATTCCCGAGATAAGGGGGTCAGGCGAAGGAGTCACAATTTTAAACTTTATCCTCTTCTCCTCAATAATAATATCCTCTATTAAACCAAGGGAGACAATATCTGTCTCCCTCTCTGGATGAATAATAGTTTTTAGGATATCATTAATATCACTTATATCTATTTTGCTCATTTACTTTATATTATTGAACTATTGTCATTTCATCTATAAGATGCTTTGCTCCTCCAAATTTCTCTGTAATAAAAAGAACATATCTTATATCTACACTAATTGTTCTCTGAAGATTTGGCTCAAATATAATATCACCACTCATTGCCTCCCAATTTCCATCAAAAGCACAACCTATAAGATGACCATATTTATTTAAAACAGGACTTCCTGAGTTACCTCCTGTTATATCATTATTAGAGATAAAGCCAACTGGCATTATGCCATCTTCCATTGCATATCTACCAAAGTCCTTTTGTGCATAAAGATCCTTTAATTTTTGTGGAACTACAAACTCCCAATTATTTGGATCCTCTTTTTCCATAACTCCACTTAAAGTTGTTATGTGTTCGTATAATACTGCATCTTTTGGTGAGTAGTTTAACACCTGTCCATAAGTCATTCTCATTGTTGAGTTTGCATCTGGATACATAGGAACTCCTTTATTCATCTCTGTTAAACCAGCCAAATATAGTCTATGACCAAGTGCAAAATTTTCATTCGCCTTTTCAATCTTTGACATTAATTTAGGTCTCATACGGAAAATATCTCTTCCAACCTGTAATGCTAAGTCGTTTGCAATCAATTTTGGATCTTCATTGATAGCCCTATCGATACTCTCTTTAGATACAAAAATAGAGTTATCAAACATATAATCTACAAAACGATCTATATCTCCCTCAAATTTATCTTCTATAATCTTATAAAAACCAGGTCTATTCTCTTCACAAACATTTTCTTTGTATACTTTTATCATTGCCTTAGCCACTTTTCTGTCTGTGGATGCAGAGTAGTTAACAAAGAAATTATTTATTCTATCTTCAAGAGAGTTGATTCCCTCTTTAGCCTTATCCATATCTCCATTTATTATTGCTAGAGCTACAGATGCATAGTGATTTGCTACCGCAGTTAACTCAATATTTGCCAAAGACTCTTGAAGATACGTAACAAGATATCTCGGTTCTGCTCTTTGTATTACAGAACTATTTATATAATCTAGAGCCATGCCATACTTCTGTGCTCTCTTTTTGTCTTTAGATACCCAATCATTAAATCTTCTCTCCTCTTCTGCTCTTCTTTGAGCGACATTTAACTTTTGGAATGTCTCATTCATCCCTATCGCTTTTTTCCAGAAATTTGAAGATCTTGCATATTTACTAGCATATTGTAATCTGATCTTTGGATCGGAAACCATATCGTTCATTAATACATCTTGCCTTATTCCTCTAACATGTATCGCTATCTTATTATTTATATCTCTAGTCTCTTCTACTTCTGCCGATGTCATAAAGCGGCTAGTACGGCCAGGATAACCAATAATCATAGCAAAATCCTCTTGCTCTACTCCCTTAAGTGAAATAGTCAGATGTTTTTTTGGTTTATAAGGTACATTATTCTCTGAATACTCTGCTGGATTATTATCCTTATCGGCATAAACTCTAAATAGAGCAAAATCTCCTGTATGTCTTGGCCACATCCAGTTATCTGTATCTGCACCAAATTTGCCAATTGACGAAGGAGGTGCTCCAACAAATCTTACGTCTTTATAAGTTTTAGTAATTATTAGATAGAATGAATTACCACCATACATAGGCACTACTCTAGCATTAATATGTTCATTTCTAGATTTAGCTTTATCTGAAAGTTCTTTAGATATAGCCTCAATTGCCTTTTGTCTATCGGCCTCTGTAACTGCTTTTGCCTTTTTAACAGCAGACTCAACCTCTTTTGTCACATCTGTAAAACTCTCCAAAAAGGTTACAGTAAGGCCAGGAGATGGCAACTCCTCTTTCTTATTCATTGCCCAAAAACCATTCTGAAGAAAATCATTTTCTACTGAACTTAAAGCTTGAATTGTACCATATCCACAATGGTGATTAGTCAATAAAAGTCCTTGATCTGATATAATCTCTCCAGTACATCCACCTCCAAAATGCACAATTGCATCTTTTAGGCTAGCATTATTAATGTCATAAATATCTTTTGCCGTTAGCTTGAAACCCATATCATTCATGGTTTTGATATTGAGTTTCTCTATCAGAGGCAAAAGCCACATACCCTCGTCTGCCTTAACTGGCGTTAAAGAGAGTATAAAAGAAAATAGAATTAAAAAACCGATTTTTCTCATTTTATTACTAAATTTACTTAAGTTAATATCTTTGCTAACAAAGATAATTAAATTCTAATACCAAAAAATAGCCCTTTAATGATAAAAATACTTATCATAACGGATAAATTCAAAGGAAGTCTAACCTCACGACAAGCCTCAACAATAATTTCTGAGTCTCTTATGAGTGTAAATAAGAGCCTTAAAATTGAAGCTAGAGAGATTGCCGATGGAGGAGATGGAACCATTGAATCAATAAAATCTATGAGCGATAGGATTATATATGTTAAGACTTACGATCCGCTTATGAGGAGTATTATTGTGCCTATAGCTATAAAAGACAAATGTGCTTTTTGTGAAATGGCACAAAGCTCAGGAGTTTCGCTTCTTTCTGCCGATGAAAGAAATCCGATGATTTCATCTACATACGGCTTTGGCGTAGTTCTTAGCAAAATCTTTGAAATGGATATAGACAAAGTGGTAATCGGTATTGGTGGAAGCGCAACAAACGATGTTGGAGTTGGTATGCTAAGTGCATTGGGGTGTAGATTTTTTGACTCATCCGACAATATGATAGATCCACTTAAGATATCTGGTAAAGATTTAATCTCTATCCACAAAATAGATAGTTCTAATCTCAAATTACCTAATAAAAAAATTGATTTAAATGTTGCTTGCGATGTAAACAATCCTCTATATGGGCCTTCTGGAGCCTCATTTGTTTTCTCATATCAAAAAGGAGCAGATCGGTCTATGGCAGAACAGTTAGAGATGGGTGTTATTCACTTTTCAAAAATTTGCAATCAACATTTAGGATACGACCTCTCATTTAAACAGGGCTCTGGAGCAGCAGGGGGTATGGGTTTTGCTCTGCGATCTTTCTTTAACGCAAAACTCACTCCCGGGTGGAAATTAATATTTAATATATTAAATATAGAGGAGTCTATTAAAGATGCTCACCTTGTTATTACTGGGGAAGGAAGAGTAGATGGACAGAGTCTATCTGGAAAACTACTACATGGTGTCATTAATCTTACAGAAAAGTACAATAAAAAGCTTTGGGTTTTTTGTGGTAGCAACATGCTGTCAGATAGAGAATTAATAGATAACGGAATAGATAGAATCTTCTCAATATCAGATTTAGAACCAAATAAAGAGAGAGCTATTTTGAATGCACAAAAATATTTACATAAAATTTCTTTAAAAGCTGCAACTTTTTTGAATGAGATTTAGTCTAACTAGCAAACAATAAAAAATATATAAATTATGGACATCGAAGGAGCATTGGCAATATCTGCCCCATTTGTAACAGCAATTATAATAGTTGTTACAGTATTCATAGCAAAGGTTATCAGAGATAAGTCTAGAGACAAAGTAATTATGAGGGCTGTTGAATGTGGTAAAGAGCTCTCTCCAGATCTCTTCACAGCAGAAAAGAAAAAAGCAAAAGACCCACTTACATCGGCACTAGTAACAATAGGCATTGGAATCTCGCTCTTTATTGCACTTTTTCTGTTCTTTGACTATCAACTAAAATTTGCAGCATTTGCTTTTATCCCTCTTTTTATTGGACTAGGTCAATTGACTGGATATCTAATTAATAAAAGAAGAGGTAGTAGTGAGGAGTTTTAACTAACACTTTTAGATTGTGACAAAACTGCAATTTGAGCAACACGTAAGATTGACTCAGGAGCCGCTGAGGCGGTTCCTGATGAATCTTTGCTCTGGAGATATGGCTTTAAGCGATGATATTGCTCAAGAGGCATATATTAAAGCATATCTCAATATAAATAGCTTTAGTGGAAAATCTAAATTCTCTACTTGGTTATTTAGAATTGCATACAACTGTTTTTGTGATAATAAACGTGCTCAACAAAGAGTAACAACAGTAGATATAGACAATACCGTAGCATATTCCGACTCTGGCACAGATGGCCGTTTTAGGAATCAGGAGCTATATATGGCACTAAGCAATTTAAATGAAAAAGAGAGAAGTTGCATCTTGTTATTTTATATGGAGGACAAAAGCATAAAAGAGATATCTTTGATTACTGGAATTAAAGAGAACACTATAAAGTCTCATCTCTCAAGAGCAAAAGGAAACATTTATGAATACTTTAAAACAATAGGATATGAAAGAGAGTGATATCGATAGATTCTTTAAGAATCATAAGCAGAGCATAGAAGATGATGGTTTTTCACAACGTCTCTTTTCTACTCTTGAGTGTTTACCACAACCCAAACCAAGAAAAAAAGTGGTTAATAGCTATGTTTTAACTGCAATTTTTGCTGCTATAGGATTTATAATTTTTATGGTAACCGGTGGATACTCCCTAATAATTGATCAGTTTTCTCAAGTTGGAACTATTGTACACAACTATAAAAGCATATCGCCAGAGATGATTATTTCTGTAGTTATAATATTTATGTCACTTTTTGGTGTTGCTAAATTTGCACTAGATTGGGAATAATATAATTTTAAAGCAACTTAAAACTACTCCTATGATATTTACATGATCCATATTCCCTTATTGCCTCTCTATGACCTTTTGTTGGATAGGCCATGTTTTTATCCCACAAGTACTGTGGAAACTCTTTAGATATCTCTTTAATATACCGATCTCTGGATACTTTAGCTAGAATTGAGGCAGCTGCGATTGATGCATATTTTGAATCTCCTTTTATTATACACTCATGCGGAATATCTCCATAAGGATCAAATCTATTACCATCTACAATAATGGATCTAGGCCTTGTTTTTAATTGCTCTATTGCCCTATGCATTGCAATTATTGAACACTTTAATATATTAAATTTATCTATCTCCTCTGGAGAACAACTTGCAACCCCATAACTTACAGCCTCTTTTGTAATAATATCAAAAAGTATATCTCTATTTTTTGAAGAGATTTTTTTTGAATCATTTAATAGTGGATGATAAAATTTGTCTGGTAAAATCACAGCTGCAGCAAATACTGGACCAGCCAAAGATCCTCTACCTGCCTCATCGCATCCAGCCTGAGGGTATAAATTATTTGGATAAATGAGTTCTAGCATAAATAAATTCTGTTGAATCTACAAATATACTAATATCTCCCCTTTTGATCTTTCAAAATTCCAATAATGGTCTCTTTGTGCTTAAGAGTGTCTTTTAAAATATTTATCTCGGCTTTGAGTTCCTCTATGGTATAATCATAATTGGCTTTTATCTTATTTATATTCTCTTCATATCTCTCCTGCTGTTCATTAAGCTCTCTTTTTAATGAATAGACTGTCTGCTCTCCCTCATTATCAATAAAAAGATCTAAAATATCAATATTTAAAATTTCTATTATTTGCCATAACCTATGACGAATAAGAGTAGTCTTTCCACTCTCTATCTTTTTATAAGAATTAGAAGAGATGTTAAGACGTAAAGCCATTTGATCTTGAGTATATTTACTCCTTTTCCGAGCTTCCTTTATTTTATTAATAATATGATCATCTTTCATATAACAAATATAAGCTCTACCTATATAACAAAAAGTCAATATTTGTGGGTATATTTTGGCATATAATAACCTTTCTTATTACTATTTTAACTCCTAATACTTATAAACTGACAACAAGCCTTTAATAATAATAATTAGGGTTACTTAAAGACCCTTGCGATATCCCTATAAACTACAAGTAAACTCTCTTATTATTTTAATAAGTGGGCAACTTATCCAGCAAAAAAGAGTCTGATTTGCCTTATATCACCATTGTTGATTGATAATTTTTTGTTAAATTTGAAATTCCTATTTAAAACAATAGTAATAATTAATTTTTATTAGTAATATGTAATTCTGACAAACTATGAAAGTTTATCCCACCAAAAACATCCGCAATGTTGTTCTTATAGGGAACACAAAATCTGGTAAAACCACCCTTGCGGAGACAATGTTGTTCGAAGGAAAAGTTATCGACAGAAGAGGTTCGGTTGAAGCAAAAACAACAATAAGTGATAATACAGAGATAGAACAAATCTATCAAAGATCTATATACCCAACTTTAATGTTTACTGAGTTTATGGATAATAAACTTAATATCATTGACACTCCGGGTTCAGATGACTTTGTAGGTGGTGTTATCTCTGCATTTAGGGTTGCCGATGCCGGAGTTATGATTGTAAATTCACAGCATGGTGTTGAAGTTGGGACAGAAATTCTTTCTCGTTATGCAGAAAAGCACTCTAAACCATTGATTATCGGTCTAAATCAACTAGATCACGAAAAAGCTAATTGGGAACACGCTCTAGAGTCACTAAAGCAGACTTTTGGGAACAAGGTTGTTGTAGTTCAATTCCCTGTTAATCCAGGACCTGACTTCAACTCATTTATCGATGTTCTGAAAATGAAAATGTATAAGTTTAAAGACGATACAGGAATACGAGAAGAGATGGATATACCTGCTGACTATGCAGATGAGGCAGCAGAATACAAGCAGCAGTTGGTAGAGATGGCAGCAGAGAATGATGAATCGTTAATGGAGCAGTTTTTTGAGAAAGGCGATCTTACAGAAGACGAAATCAGAAGAGGTCTTTCAATCGGTTTAATGAAGTGTGATATAATGCCGCTATTCTGTCTATCGGCAAAAAAAGATATTGGAATTAAACGCTTAATGGAGTTTATTATAAATGTGGCTCCATTCCCAAATAAAACACCTCAGCTTTTAAAAGATGGAACAGAAATACCTTGTGACTCTGAAGGGCCGACATCCATTTTTATATATAAAACTGCTGTAGAGCAACATCTTGGAGAAGTATCTTACTTTAGAGTGATGTCCGGAAAGCTAAAAGAGGGTATGGATTTAACCAATCCAGAAACTGGAGCAAAAGAGAGAATAAGCTCTATTTATGCCGTAGCTGGTAAAAAGAGAGAAAAAATTTCTGAAATAGAGGCTGGGGATATAGGCTGTACGGTAAAACTAAAATCTGTAAAGACTAATCAAACATTAAATAGTGGGTCTACTGATTGGGTCTTCGAACCAATAATCTTCCCTCCTTCTAAATTTAGAACTGCAATAAAAGCAAAACAAGAGAAAGATGAGGAGAAATTGGGAGAAGTTCTAAATAGAGCAAATGCAGAGGATCCAACAATAAAAGTTGAATACTCCAAAGAGCTAAAACAAACTATCTTAAGTGGACAAGGAGAACATCATATAAACATTCTTAAATGGCATTTAAACAATGTCCACAAATTGGAGGTAGATCTATTTTCTCCTAGAATTCAATATAGAGAGACTATAACAAAAGTTGCAATCGCAGATTATAGACATAAAAAGCAATCAGGTGGCGCAGGTCAGTTTGGAGAGGTTCATATATTAATTGAGCCAATTGTTGAGGGCGCTCCTGTTAACAATAAATTTAAAGTAGATGGCCGTGAAATAATTCTTAACCTAAAGGGTAAAGAGGAATACACAATGCCTTGGGGTGGCAAATTGGAGTACTACAACTGTATAGTAGGAGGAGCAATTGACGCTAGATTCATGCCTGCTATATTAAAAGGAATAATGGAAAAAATGGAGGAGGGGCCTCTAACTGGGTCTTATGCAAGAGATATTAGGGTATTTGTGTTTGATGGTAAAATGCACCCGGTTGACTCAAACGAAATTTCATTTAAACTTGCAGGTAGAAATGCTTTTAAAGAGGCATTTAAAAAAGCAGGCCCTAAGATTATGGAACCGATATACAATGTAGAAGTATTAGTTCCAGCAGATTACATGGGAGATGTTATGAGTGATTTGCAAAATAGAAGAGCTATGATTGAGGGTATGAGCAGCGAAAAGGGGTTTGAAGTAATTAAGGCAAGAGTTCCTTTAGCAGAATTATACAAATACTCCACAGTATTAAGCTCCCTTACCTCTGGTAGAGCCACATTTATTATGACATTTGCAGACTATCAGCAGGTACCAATGGATGTTCAGGAGAAACTACTCAAAGCATACGAAGAGAGCGAAAAAGAGGAATAAATTATATATGATAAGAGCACAAAAAATTTACAAATCCTTTGGATCTTTACAAGTTCTAAAAGGTATAGATCTTGAGGCCGGTAATTCAGAAGTGCTAAGTATAGTTGGAGCAAGCGGGGCTGGAAAGTCAAGCTTGCTCCATATTCTTGGTACTTTATCACAGCCAGATAGTGGAACACTTTTAATAGATGGTATTGATGTTTTTAAATTAAATTCAGACAATCTTGCCGATTTTAGAAATAAAAAAATTGGCTTTGTTTTTCAGTTTCATCATCTTCTTCCAGAGTTTACTGCTTTAGAAAACGTTGCGATACCAGCCTTAATTTCTGGTGAGTCAATGTCCAAGGCAAAAGAGAAGGCCAAAGATATTCTATCTTTTTTGGGTGTTGGAGAAAGATTAACTCACAAACCATCTCAACTAAGTGGAGGAGAACAACAAAGAGTTGCTATTGCTAGAGCAATTATTAATAACCCGACCATTCTATTTGCCGATGAGCCATCTGGGAACTTAGATACCAATACAAAGGAGGAGATTCACAAACTGTTCTTCGATCTTAGAGATGAATTTGGTCAAACTATTATTATTGTAACTCACGATAAAGATTTAGCGAAAATGAGTGATAGGGTTCTAGAGATGAGAGATGGGGAGTTTTTACTTTAAAGAGTTTGAAATATCACAAGAGAACTCCGCAATGAAAGTTAATTCAGATGGAGTTCTTCTTGGAGCATATATAGATGTTAAAGAAAAGGATCTGAAAATTTTGGATGTTGGGGCTGGAACAGGGGTGATTGCCCTTATTATGGCACAAAAATTATCTAAAATTTCTGCTATTGGAGAGATTGTCGCAATTGATATAGAACCTGGATCCATAACTGATTGCAATAAGAATTTTCACAATAGCCAATTTAAGGATTATTTAAGTTCACAACTAATATCTCTCCAACAATATTCAAAAATAGAATCAAATCATGAATTATTTGATTTAATAATTAGCAATCCACCTTATTTTAGTGATTCTCTAAAGAGTTCCAAAGAAACCAAAAATTTGGCTAGACACAATCACTCATTATCGTTAGAAGATATCGTAGTATCAAGTAACCAACTACTTAAAAAGAATCATGGAAGATTAGCACTAATTCTTCCATACAATCAATCAATAAAATTACAGAGTATTGTAAAAGAAACTAATATTTTTTCTCTAACTAGAGTACTTAATATTAAATATAAAGAGGGAGAGCAAATAGATCGGCAAATTGTTGAATTTATAAAAAATTCAGATAGCAGAAGCGAAGAGCCAAAAGAAGAGTATCTAACTATTCATCCTAAAGATGGAGAGTATTACTACACTAGAGAGTATTGTCAAATTATAAACAATTACTATAGAAAAGACTTTTCTACTATAAAAAGATAAAATTTAAACAATCTATCTCAAAAACTATTTAGAGTGCCCTCTAAATTGCCTAATCATTTTAATTCGAAACTCCTCCTCTGCTTTATACATTTTAGCTACTTTTTCGATCGGCAAAATCTTTAAAAACTTATCATAGTATTTTTTATGAATCTGACTCTCTTCATAACTGCAATTAACAAAAGCATCCATTAGCCTTTTTAACTCTTTGGAGCTAGTATTTTTTTCATCTGAAGCCGATTCAGAAATTTGCTTTAGAAGAGACTGCCCTTTTCTCATAACAACCTCTCTTTCTTTCCAATACTGATTATAAATTGGCCAAAAGACCTCAGCCTCGCTAGGAGTCATTCCAATCTCTGTAGTAAAAAATGCAATCTTAGCATTTTGAATTTGTCTATATCTTTCTCCTCTCTGTTGCTCTCTAATATCACTACTTGGCTGTGCAAAAAGAGAGATTGAAAGAATAGATACAAGAACTATAATTATATACTTTTTCATATCTACTTAATTTAGTCTAAAAGTGCAATGGTAATTATATCTATATTATCCTTTATATACTCAGCTAATTGATCTTGAGGAATTTCCTCTCTATAATTAGAGCTATCCGATGGGTCTATAAAATCTATAAAGTTGGTCTTAAGAAACCCCTCTTCTATAGTATATATATATGATGAGGTGTCTGCTGTTCCCAAAATAGGGGTTATCTCCTTTGTTTTATCAATAACAAAAAGAGCAATAAAAAATATAATAGCAAATGAAGCAACAAGACTCAATTGTGGCTTCACAATAGTCCAAAGAGCAACTCTACTTTGCATTTGACCATCTTTATTCTCTATGGTTTTTGCATATATCTGCTCTTTCACGTTATCAAAGTAGTTTTCTGGAGTTTTAAAAACTTCTTTGTTAAATTTAATATCGCTATTTAAATAATCTTTGTTCATACTTATTAGACTATTACTATTACAAAAGGATTAAACAGAGTCCTCAATTATTTTTTGAATCTTTTGATATGCGTGATGATATGAGGCTTTAAGAGCACCGACTGAAGTATTTAAAACCTCCGAAATCTCTTCATATTTCATATCGTCAAAATATCGCATCTTAAAAACAGCCCTTTGCTTAGGAGGTAATGATAAAATGGCTTTATATAATAACTTCTGAGTCTCATCTCCAGAAAAATAAGGGTCTGCATTAAGCCGATCTTCAACATTTTTATAAGAATCAGTAAAAGAAAAAAATGTCTTAATCTTATCTCTCTTTAGAAAAGTAAGCGATTCATTTGTTGCTATTCTATATAACCAAGTATAAAGCCCAGATTCCCCTCTAAAACTGTCGAGAGACCTCCAGGCTTTAATAAATGTGTTTTGAAGAATATCATTTGCATCTTCGTGGTAAACAACCATTTTTCTGACATGCCAATATAGTCGTTCACTAAATTTGTCTACAATAAGTCTAAATAGATGGTCTCTATTCCCATTATTCATAAGGCCATCTATTATATCCCTATCGGTCATATTTGTTATTTTCTTTTTAAAACTCTTTTTACTGCTTCGTAAACCTCATTTGATGTTAAACCATACTCTTCCATCAATTCAGAAGGCTTTCCGCTCTGCCCAAATAGATCATCAACAGCAACAATTTCGACAGGAGTAGGCATCTCTCTTGATAAAACACCAGAAACAAGCTCACCTAAACCACCTGCTATAAGGTGCTCCTCTGCAGTTACAACGGCTCTGGTTTTTGCTACTGATTCTAGGACTGCTTTTTTATCAAAAGGTTTAATGGTATGAATATTTATTAACTCTACAGATATGCCCTCTTCTGCCAATTTTTGGCAAGCCAAAATTGATTCCCAAACCATATGACCAGTAGCAAGAACTGTTACATCCACTCCCTCTTGAAGGGTAAGTGCCTTACCAATTTCAAATGATTGATTTTCTGGTGTGAAATTTGGTACAGACGGTCTTCCAAATCTAAGATAAACCGGACCACTATAATCTGCAATAGCTATAGTAGCAGCTTTTGTCTGATTATAATCACACGGATTTATTACAACCATATTAGGCAACATTCTCATCAATCCTATATCTTCCATAATTTGGTGAGTAGCCCCATCTTCTCCAAGTGTTATACCTGCATGAGAAGCACAAATCTTTACGTTTGTATGAGAGTATGCAATTGTTTGACGAATTTGGTCATAAACCCTTCCTGTAGCAAAGCCAGCAAAAGATCCAATATAAGGAACTTTTCCAGAAATGGCTAGACCAGCACCACAACCTGTCATATTAGCCTCCGCTATTCCACATTGGAAAAACCTATCAGGAAACTCTTTAGCAAATGCATCCATTTTTAAAGAGCCTGTTAGATCGGCACAAAGAGCAACAACATTTGAATTGGCTCTTCCAGCCTCAAGAAGCCCTGCTCCAAAACCAGATCTTGTATCTTTATTTCCGGTATTAATATATTTATCTGTAATTTTCATAAAAATCAATTTAAAAATCCCCTAAAGTCTCTGTTAGCTGGCTAAGAGCGCTCTCTGTCTGCTGTGCATTTGGAGCTTTTCCGTGCCATTCATGAGTTCCTGTCATAAAATCTACTCCCATACCCATCTCTGTTTTAAGTAAAATCATTTTGGGTTTTCCGTTACCTGGAGTCTTTTTTAAATCACGAATAGTACTTTGAATCTCCTCAATTGAATGCCCATCAACAATAATGCACTCCCATCCAAAAGATTCCCATTTAGATTTTAGGTCTCCTAGACATAGAACAGAACTAACAGGTCCATCGATTTGCTGACCATTCCAATCTGTTGCTACGATTAAATTATCTAATTTATATTGAGCCGCAAAAAGAGCTGCCTCCCAAATTTGCCCCTCTTCACTCTCGCCATCTCCAATTAAAGCAAATACAAAATTACTCTCTTTATCTGCTTTTTTTGACAACGCTGCTCCACAAGCTACTGAAAGTCCCTGACCTAAAGATCCCGAGGCAACATGCACTCCTGGTAATCCTCTCTCAACTGATGGGTGACCTTGAAGTCTTGAACCTAAAACTCTGAATGATTTTAACTCATCTGTTGGAAAATAACCGCTTCTGCTTAAAACACTATAGTAAACCGGAGATAGATGACCGGCCGATAGAAAAAACATGTCAGAACCTCTACCAGATCTTGTCCATGTTTTGGGGTCGTGATTCATTTCACTAAAAAAAAGTGTAGTAAGAAAATCTGTACTACTAAGAGATCCACCAGGATGACCAGAACCAGCCATACTAACCATTTTGATTATATCTCGTCTGATTTGAGTGGCAATCTCTTTTAATTTATCAATTTGAGCCATTATTACTATTAAATAAGTTACTAATCGTACAAAGATAGCATCAAACTTATAATTTTGGAATTATTTTTATCTTTGCAGTCAATATTAACTATTAGTTATAAAATGAAGCATATTAGAAATTTTTGTATTATTGCTCATATCGATCACGGGAAGAGTACTTTGGCAGATAGATTATTAGAGGCGACTCATACATTGGCAGATAGAGATATGGATAACCAAGTACTTGATTCTATGGATTTAGAAAAGGAGAAAGGTATAACCATTAAGAGCCATGCTATTCAGATGGATTATATTAGAGATGGGCAAAAATACACTCTAAATCTAATTGATACACCAGGTCATGTTGACTTCTCATACGAAGTCTCTAGGGCAATTGCTTCTTGCGAAGGTGCTCTACTTGTAGTGGATGCAACTCAAGGAATACAGGCACAAACTATATCTAATCTCTACCTTGCAATAGGTAACGACCTTGAAATTATCCCAGTTTTGAATAAAATTGATATGGACTCAGCAATGATTGAGACTGTTAAAGATCAAATTGTTGAACTTATAGGATGCGATCATGATGATATTTTATTAGCAAGTGGAAAGACAGGAGTCGGAATTCCAGAAATTTTAGAGGCCATAGTCGATAGAGTTCCTTCCCCAAAAGGAGAAGAGGATGCACCATTACAAGCGCTCATTTTTGACTCTGTATTTAACTCTTTTAGAGGAATTATAGCATACTTTAAGGTAGAAAACGGAGTTATTAGAAAAGGAGATAAAGTTAAATTTGTAAATACGGGTAAAGAGTATGAGGCCGACGAGGTTGGTAAACTAAAATTAAAGATGGTTCCAACAGATGAAGTTAGAACTGGAGATGTTGGTTATATCATATCAGGTATTAAAAAAGCTAGTGAAGTAAAGGTTGGAGATACAATAACGCATAGAGATAAACCATGTAGTAAATCCATTTCTGGATTTGAAGAGGTCAAACCAATGGTTTTTGCTGGTCTATACCCAGTTGAGGCAGATCAATACGAAGATTTAAGAGCATCTTTAGAGAAATTACAGCTAAATGACGCCTCTTTAGTCTTTGAACCAGAATCTTCCTTAGCACTAGGATTTGGCTTTAGATGTGGCTTTTTGGGCCTTCTTCATATGGAGATTGTTCAAGAGAGACTATACAGAGAGTTTGATATGGATGTAATAACTACTGTACCAAATGTTTCCTATAAAGTATATACAAACCAAGGAGATATTCTAAATGTTCACAATCCTTCTGGATTACCAGCTCCAACATTAATAGATTATATAGAGGAGCCATACATTAGAGCTCAAATTATATCTAAATCGGACTACTTTGGAGTAATAATGAAGCTCTGTATGGATAAAAGAGGAACGCTTATAAATCAAAACTTTCTAACCAGTGAAAGAGTTGAGTTAACATACGACATGCCTCTTGCAGAAATTGTATTTGATTTTTATGACAAACTAAAATCTGTATCCAGAGGATATGCATCTTTTGATTACCATCTAACAGATTACAAAGAGGCTAGCTTAGTAAAATTAGATATTCTACTTAACTCAGAACAGGTAGACGCTCTATCTAGCCTTATTCATAAAGACCATGCATATGATTTTGGCAGAAAAATGTGTGAGAAACTCAAAGAGCTAATACCTAGACAGCAGTTTGACATTGCTATCCAAGCAGCTATTGGAGCAAAGATTATTGCTAGAGAGACAGTAAAAGCTGTAAGAAAAGATGTTACAGCAAAATGTTATGGTGGAGACATCTCTCGTAAAAGAAAACTACTTGAAAAACAGAAAAAAGGTAAGAAGAGAATGCGACAAGTTGGTAATGTAGAGGTTCCACAAAGTGCATTTATGGCAGTATTAAAATTAGATTAAATAATATACAAAAATAGAGAGGCTACCTAAAACTAGATAGCCTCTCTTACGTTAGTTAATCATTACTTTACCAGCATATCATATCTTCTAGAAACCTCTTGCCAATTAATAACATTCCAAAAAGCCTCTACATAATCTGGCCTTTTATTTTGATATTTAAGATAATACGCATGCTCCCACACATCCATGCCTAGTATAGGAACTCCCATTTTATCGGCAACATCCATTAAAGGATTATCCTGGTTGGGAGTAGATGATACAAAAAGCTGGCCACTTTTATCTACACTAAGCCAAGCCCAACCACTTCCAAAACGACTCTTTCCTGCATCCAAGAACAGTTTTTTCAACTCTTCCATTGAGCCAAATTTCTGATCTATTGCATTTTTAAGCTTTTCTGAAATCTCTCCACCGTTTGGTGACATTACCTCCCAATATAAAACGTGATTATAAAAACCACCTCCGTTATTTCTCACACTAGCAGGCATTTTACTAATATTTTCAAAAATATCTTCTATGGACATAGACTCCATTTCAGTTCCTTTAATCGCATTAACAAAATTGTTAAAATATGCTCTATGGTGTCTGTCGTAGTGTATCTCCATAGTCATTTTGTCTATATATGGCTCCAAAGCATCGTATGAATATGGTAAAGCTGGAAATTCAAATTTATTTAGTGTTTTCATATTTCTGTAACTATTTATATAATTTTGGGACTCATTTTTCTCTTCTCTATTTGAATGCTCAGCATATCCACTTAAAGAAATGGATATAAGAACAATAAGTATTAATGCTTTCTTCATAATATCGATATTATTTGATCAATTCAATATTATAAACATAGCTAAACTTAAAATGTTCAACTAAAGAAAATAATTTTTTAGGAAAATAGTTTTGAATTATGAACTCACTCTATCATAGATAACAAAATCAAAAGATCCAGGATAGTTCTCTCCTCTTGGAAATTTCACTCTATCTGTCTCAACCCATTTTGACAGATCTATCTCTGGGAAAAAAGTATCAGCCTCATCTACTTGCACATGCACCTCAGTTATATACAGCCTGCTTGCCAACCCGATGGTAGCCTTATATATCTCTCCTCCTCCAATAATAAATATTGGGTTATTGCTTTTTTTTGAATGGTCTAATGCCATCTCTATCGAATTAAATACTGTAGCTCCCTCTAGCTTATCAAGCGATCTACTAATAACTATATTCTCTCTACCAGGAAGTGCTTTTCCAATAGACTCCCACGTTTTTCTTCCCATAATTACGGTAGATCCCAAGGTAACTTTTTTAAAGTATTTAAGATCTTCTGAAATATGCCAAGGCATTTTACCTCCGTTTCCAATTGCATAATTATTAGAAATGGCAACTATTATAGAGATGGCGCTATTATTCATATTCAAAAAAATTAAACAGCAATTGGAGCTTTTATTGTTGGGTATGGTTGATAATTATCCAATTCAAAGTCTGAGTATGTAAAATCAAAAATAGATTTAATATTAGGATTTATAATCATCTTTGGTAGCTCTTTAGGCTCTCTACTCAGTTGTAATTTGACCTGATCTATATGGTTATTATATATATGAGCATCTCCAAAGGTGTGAATAAATTCACCCACTTCAAGATCACATACCTGGGCAATCATCATAGTAAAAAGAGCATACGATGCAATATTGAACGGAACCCCTAAAAATACATCGGCACTTCTTTGATATAACTGACAACTTAACTTACCTTTAGAAACATAGAATTGAAAAAGAGCATGACATGGAGGGAGAGCCATCTTAGATATCTCACCTACATTCCATGCAGAAATAATATGCCTTCTTGAATCTGGATTTGCTTTAATATCTCTAATCAGATTCGATAGTTGATCTACACTACTACCATCACTACAACCCCAAGACCTCCACTGTTTACCATAGACTGGACCCAAATCTCCATTTTCATTGGCCCACTCATCCCATATAGTTACGCCATTTTCATTTAAAAATTGGATATTTGTCTCCCCTTTAATGAACCATAGTAGTTCATAAATTATGGACTTAAGATGAAGCTTTTTGGTTGTTAATAGAGGAAAACCCTTTTGCAAATCAAACCTCATTTGATAGCCAAAAGTGCTAATTGTTCCCACACCTGTTCTATCATGTTTTTGCTCCCCGTTTTCAATAATATGTTTTAGAAGATTGTGGTATGTTTTCATTTTTTGTTTTTAAAATACAACATAATGTTTCTAGTATATGCCATAAAACCAGAAATTTGACCCATTATCAAAATTGGGTCCCTCCTTATTATAGCATAAGAAATAATTATCATTGAGCCACAAAAGCTAATTAACCAAAACCCTAATGGCAATATAGACTCATCTCTTTTTACCGAATAAAAAAATTGATAAACAAATCTAAAGGTAAAAATAATTTGACCACTTACCCCAAAAATAACCAACCATAAAGGAATATTGTCATTTCTAAGAAACGTTTCTAAAAATTGATCTGCATTTTTAAGTGCAAAGGCAATTGCAAAAAAAGGTGTTAAGATTAAAATTAATCTGAAAACAAAATGAATTCTCTTCCACCACCCCTTTGCATTTAGATTCCAAATATAGATATAATAGGCAATCATTTGCCCAATAATTATTGCAAAATCCTCTCTTAACCAACCATATATACAAAACATATATGATGCTAGAATACTAAAAATCCAATATATTGTTGGTGAAACAACCTTTTTTGCTCTTTCAGATAAAAACCATTGAAGAAGAGTCCTTGCACCAAAGAAAAACTGAGCTATAAGTCCTATGATATAAACAACCATATTTTATAAATTAGAGCTCTCAATATTATAATTTATATACCTCTTTTTCATCCATCTATATGCAAAAGTATCCATAAGTGGGCCGATTAGCCTATTTGATAAATTAAATTTAGACTTTCCGGCTGTTCTTGGGTAATGCCTTACTGGAACCTGCTTAATTTTACCATTTTGTAGAAGAATTAGAGCCGGCAAAAATCTGTGCATTCCAGTAAAAAGAGGCAGACGTTTAGCATAATTTATATCTATAATTTTTAAAGGACATCCTGTATCTTCCACTCCATCTTTGGTCATAAACCGTCTAAAACTGTTTGCAATCTTGGAGGATATAGATTTAACGAAAGAGTCCTTCCTATTAACTCTTATACCCATCACCAATGCATTTTCCGTTACATGAGGAGAAAGAAGAGCAAAATCATCTGGGTCTGTCTGAAGATCGGCATCTATGTATCCAACATACGGAGAGAAGGTATAATCTATTCCAGCTTTAATTGCTGCGCTCAACCCTCTATTGGTTTCAAAATTCAGATAATAGAAGTCTGAGTTTCTTTCACAAACTTGCTTAATAAACTCCATTCCATTATCTGTAGATCCATCATTTACAAAAAGAGCACAGCTTTTGAAATGAGCGTTATTTAAGATATAACCCGATATTCTCTTTTCTAAATTAAAAATATTTTCCTCTTCGTTATATACGGGAATGACTATAGTTAGTTTATAATCAGATGTTTTATTCATTATATGAGTATGCTTATAAAATCAAATAAACTTCAAATATACGTAAAAGCGCATTAAAGTATAAAGAATTATATATATTTTCACGCGCTAAAATTTTTAAATAATAATAAATGACATCTTTAACTAACAGAAAAAAGGGCTGGATAGTTGTACTAGCTGGCCTAACTATTAACTTAGCTTTGGGTATACTCTACTCTTGGAGTATTTTCAAAGATGCCATTCAACAATCTATTAATTCGGGAGAAGAGGGGGCGTTTAACTGGGAAATAGCCTCATTAAATGATCCATATGCCGTATGTATTTTGGTGTTTGCCTTCACAATGATTCTAGCTGGAAAAATACAGGACAAAAAAGGCCCCAGAATAACAGCCTCAATTGGTGGTGCTTTAGTTGGAGCAGGGTTTATCCTTCTATACTTTACAACCAGTTATGCATTATGGGTTCTTGGATTTGGGGTATTAGCGGGGTTAGGTATCGGCTTTGGTTACGCATCTGCAACACCACCTGCATTCAAATGGTTTCCTGCATCCAAAAGCGGTCTTATTGCAGGTATCGTCGTTTCTGGATTTGGAGTTGCGCCTGTATACATAGCTCCTTTAGCCACTTCTTTAGTCAACAATTACGGAATTCATAATACCATGCTAATTTTTGGTATCTCCTTTTTTGTATTGGTTAACCTATGCGCAATGCTATTGAAAAATCCTCCAGCTGGATACTCTACAGAGGAGAGTCCTAAAGTTGAATCAAAAGTATCTATATCTAATAGTTCTAAAGACTTCTCTCTATCTCAAATATTTAAGATGCCATCTTTCTACCTAATCTGGTTTATTTTCTTTATTGGGTCTGGAGCTGGACTTATGGTTATTGGAAGTATCTCTGGTATGGCAAAGAGTAGTATGGGAGATGCAGCATTTTTTGCAGTAGCCATTATTGCAATTGGTAATGCCCTTGGAAGGGTTGTAGCTGGCTTTATGTCAGATAAAATAGGTAGAGTTCTTACGTTATTTATTCTTCTTATATTCCAAGCAACATTAATGTTTTTATCGGTTACTCTTATTGGAGATAATACTACAGCAATGATTATTGTAATACTAGCTACTCTAATTGGATTTAATTTTGGAACAAATCTATCACTATTCCCTACATTCACTAAAGCTCTATGGGGAATGAAAAATTTTGGTGTAAATTATGGTGTTGTTATTACAGCATGGGGTGTAGGCGGTTTTGTATTTAGTCGCCTCTCTCAAACTCTTTTTGCATCGTCTGGAAGTCACAATCTATCCTTTATTATAGCTGGGTCTTGTTTAGTATTATGTGCTATTCTTTCGGTAATACTAGGTAGAGTCCAGAACAACCATCTTAGATAGATACCTACAATAAGGTATTTTTTATGGATTGAACCTATAGGGTCTAGTTTTTGTTATGAGTAATCGGTTAATTGAATATAATAATTATATATATATGAAACGATTACTCATTTTTCTTATTCTTTTGACTTCAATTACTGATAACTTATGGAGTCAAAAAAAAAGTGATGCCAATATTTTTGGGCACGTAGTTAGTAAATCAACTGGAGAGCATCTACCTTTTATCTACATTACTATTAAAGGGACCACAATTGGAGTCGCAACTGATGCTACTGGACACTTTTTCCTAAAAAATTTACCAACTGGTAATTTCACTCTAGTCGCTTCTGCAATAGGTTTTAAAAGACAAGAGATAGATTTTTCTATTTCTCAAAATCAAACTCTAGAGATAGATTTTGAATTAGAGGATGATGCTGTTATGTTAGATAACCTAGTTGTATCTGCAACAAGAAATCAAACCAATAGAAGAGAGGCTGCAACAATTGTAAATGTTATAAACCCAAAGATGTTTGAAGTTGCAAATGCTGTTTGCTTATCTCAAGGGCTAAGTTTTCAGCCTGGTCTTAGAGTAGAAACAAATTGTCAAAATTGTGGTTTTCAACAAGTAAGAATTAATGGACTTGATGGACCTTATTCACAAATTCTTATTGACAGTCGCCCTATTTTTAGCTCATTAGCTGGAGTATATGGGCTAGAGCAAATACCAGCAAATATGATTGAACGAGTAGAGGTAGTAAGAGGTGGCGGATCTGCTCTTTATGGGTCAAATGCAATTGCAGGAACAATAAATATTATTACAAAAGAGCCCATTTCCAATACAATAACTATATCCAATACTACTAATATCATTAATGGTAAAAGCCTAGATTACAATACATCATTTAATGCATCTCTTGTTTCGGATAACAATAAAGCTGGAATTATGCTTTTTGGTTCATCAAGACAGAGAAATCCATTTGATTATGATTCCGATGGATTTACAGAGATAACTAAAATTGACTCTAAAAATATAGGCTTTAGAGCATTTTACAGAACAGGATTTTACTCTAAACTTACCTTTGAATATCATAATATTGGAGAGTTTAGAAGAGGCGGTAATTTATTGAAACTTCCTCCACACCAAGCAGACATAGCTGAGCAGCTAAATCACAGTATAAATACTGGTGGTGTTAAATTTGATCTTTTTTCCAAAGATTATAAACATAAAATGAACACCTACATCTCTATGCAATCTATCGACAGAAATAGCTACTATGGAGCTAATCAAGATTTGAATGCATATGGTTATACAGACGACTTCTCTCTAGTGACAGGTGCTCAATATACATACTCTTCTGCGAACTTTATTTTTCTACCTGCAGAAATTTCAACAGGTATTGAATATAGTATAAATGAACTTAAAGACAGAGCATTGGGTTATAATAGAATTTTAGATCAATCTGTAAATACAAAGAGTGCTTATATTCAAAGTGAATGGAAAAATAGCACTTGGACATTTTTGTTAGGCAGTAGATTAGACAAACATAGCATGGTAAAAAATGCTATTATTAGTCCGAGAGCAAATGTAAGATACTCTCCAAATAGTAATATGAGTTTTAGAGGTAGTTTTGCAACAGGTTTTAGAGCACCACAGGCTTTTGACGAAGATCTACACATTACGATAGCTGGAGGAGAGGCTTCTATAATTAAACTTGATCCCAATTTAGATACAGAAAAATCATATAGCATTAGCGGCTCAATGGATCTTAATTACTCATTCGGAGCTGTACAAACTAGTATGTTAATTGAAGGCTTTTATACTAGACTAGATAATGTCTTTATTTTGGACGAAGGAGACGATGACATATTTGGTAATAAAACTCTTATCAGAAAAAACGGTGATGGCGCAATTGTTCAAGGCATAAATATTGAAGGAATAGTAGTGCCTTCTCCAAAATACCAAATTCAATTTGGAGCAACAATTCAAAAAAGTAGATACACAGAACCAGAAAAATGGAGCGACGATGTTGAACCACAAAAGAGAATGTTCAGAACCCCAGACAAATATGGATATATAACATCTACATACGACATTAACAGAGATTTCAAAGTATCTCTTTCTGGAACATACACTGGTTCTATGCTAGTTAAACACTATGCAGGTGTTATACCCAAAGATACCGAAAAAATTACTCCAGACTTTTTTGATATGAATATAAGATTTGCTCATACTTTTCCTATCAATGGTCAATTAAAAATGGAGCTAAACGCAGGTATGCAAAATATTTTTAATAGTTACCAAAAAGACTTTGACAAAGGACCAGATAGAGATGCTGGTTATATTTATGGTCCTTCTTTACCACGAACTATCTTTTTTGGTGTGAAGTTTACACTATAATAGATGATTTATTTATATTTTTGTATGTTGTAAATAAATGCATACAAAATGAGAAAACAATATCTTTTATCTATTATTATTTTATCATTTATACTTGTTTTTTATTCGTGTTCAAAGGTTATGATTACGGGTAGAAAACAAGTATTGCTTTTTAGCCAAGGAGAGATAACATCTCTTAGTAATCAGGCATATC
>LUYZ01000081.1 GCA_001603425.1 Bacteroidales bacterium Bact_08 | reverse complement strand
ATTTATATCTTATATTTTATTGATCTACAAAAGTAATTTTTTTTAATAACATTTGAAATAAAACTATAACTTTGCAAAGATATGGCTGTAGAAAAAAAATGGATAGTTCGAGAGCCGGGTAACCCCGCATTGGTTAGGCAACTTGCATCTGAGCTTGGAATAGACCAAACTTTGGCGAATCTTTTGGTCCAAAGGAATATTAAAAGCAAAGAGGAGGCAAAGGCATTCTTGCGTCCAAAACTAGATATGTTGCATGATCCTTTTCTTATGAAAGATATGGATAAGGCTGTTGCAAGATTGAAATTAGCTTTAGACAGGGGGGAAAAAATTCTTATATATGGAGATTATGATGTCGATGGAACAACGGCTGTCTCTTTAGTCTATTCATTTTTGAGATCTAATGGATTCTCATATTTAGATTATTATATACCCAATAGATATACAGAAGGATATGGGGTTTCATATAAGGGTATAGACTGGGCTCATCAAAATGGTTTTACACTTATTATTGCTCTGGATTGTGGTATTAAAGCTATAGAAAAGGTAACATATGCAAAGGAGAGGGGAATTGAGTTTATTATTTGTGATCACCATTTGCCAGACGAAAATCTTCCAGAAGCATCGGCAGTATTAGATCCTAAAAGGGCAGATTGTTCTTATCCTTTTGATGATTTGAGTGGTTGTGGCGTGGGTTTTAAATTTATGCAGGCATACTCTCTTGTCCATAATATATCTCAAGATAGGTTGATCCCTTTGCTGGATCTGTTGGTTGTGAGCATAGCTTCCGATCTGGTATCTATTACTGGGGAGAATAGAATTTTGGCATATTATGGTTTAAAGCAATTAAATCAAGCACCCAGAAAAGGGTTGTTGTCCATTATAAAGTTATCTGGTTTAGAAAAGCATATGATAACAATTGATGATATTGTTTTTAAAATCGGTCCTAGAATAAATGCTGCTGGCAGAATGGAGTCTGGGAAAACTGCTGTTGATTTGTTAACTTCTAGAGATGATAATGATGCTAGAACAATAGGGGCAACAATTAATATTCATAATAACGATAGAAAAAACGAAGATCGGAAAATAACTTTTGAAGCTAGTGAGATGGCATCAATGGTTAAAGATTTTGCCAATATAAAGTCGACTGTTGTATATAATCCAGATTGGCATAAAGGAGTTTTGGGTATTGTAGCATCACGTTTGGTTGAGAACTTTTACAAGCCAACAATAGTCCTTTGTAAATCTAATGGTTTTATAACTGGTTCTGCGAGGAGTATTCCTGGCTTTGACCTATATGAGGCTATTGAGCATTGTTCAGATTTGCTGGAAAATTTTGGGGGGCATATGTATGCTGCTGGTTTGACATTGAAAGAGGAAAACTTTGAAAAATTTAAGAGTAAGTTTGAGAGCTATGTTTCAGAAAAAATTACATTAGAGATCTTAACTCCTGTAATTAATATAGATACATACTTAGACTTTAAACAAATTACTCCAAGATTTTTCAATGTATTAAAACAGTTCCAGCCTTTTGGTCCTGGAAATTTATCCCCAGTATTTATTTCTGAAAGAGTTTATGATAATGGTAACGGAAGAAAAGTGGGTTCAGATTCGGGTCATCTAAAGTTAGAACTCATTCAGGAAGATGATTTTCACCGTCATATTTCTGCAATTGCATTTAATAGGTCAGAGCATTTTGAACATTTAAAATCTGGAAATCCAGTTGATATTTGCTATTCAATAGCAGAAAATTATTACAGAGGAATTGCAAACATCCAATTGAGAGTAAGAGATATCAAATTAATAGAGGACCCAATATAAAAATATTTTAGAGTATTAAATCAAAGACATAACTTTGTTTATAATCTCTTTAATTGGTAGGTGATCTATTTCAATAACATGATGAGAACTCTCGATATAACCGTATTCTCTTCTTTTTATAAATGATATAATATCGGTATCAAAATTATCTGCTTTTATATCCCTGATTAAGACTCTCTCTTTTTTGCTTGATAATAATCTCTCTTTTATTGTTGTTATATTGGCTTTCAAATATATACAAGTTGTATTGGTTTTAATTGTAATTTGATTTTCTTTAGTTAACAGCGCCCCTCCTCCAAGTGAGATAACAACAATATCTCGGTTAGATTTATGCTTAGATATTATTTCGGCCAAAGTAATACGCTCCTTATCTCTAAAATCGTCCTCTCCGTAATTTGCAATTAGATCGTTGACGCTAGTCAAATATTTAGATTCAATTACTCTATCTAGATCATAGTGTTTGCAGAAAAGCTCTTTTGCTAATAAAGATGCAACAGTACTTTTCCCAACTCCCATAAAGCCAGTAAATGAAATAATCATAATCAATTTGTTTTAAAAGAGAGTAGGGGAGTCATTAATCTCTTGAGATAAAGTTGTTTGATTGTCGATACTATCTATATTATCTTCTATTTGATCTTCTGGAGTGTCAATAGGTTCAATAATAGGTGTTTCAAAAGCAATGAGATCAACCTCATATGTAGTTAACCTCTTACCTTTAGCTTTATAACCTTTACATGCAATGAACTCTTCTGAGTTAATTAGTTCATCATCACGCTTAGAGTGTTTACCACCATATATTATTTTGACGACAGGTATCTTATCACTAGAAATATCTACTAATAAAGATCCAGAAGTATCACTAATAAAGGATTGAATAGAGTTATTGCTAGATTCAAAGCAAAATCTTTTTAAATAATAGAATTTAGATTCACCATCAATATAAATTGCGGTATATATTTTGGCTGAATCTAATTTTTCTATGTGAATTATATCTCCTTGATATCTATTACTTAAATCAAAATTTGTTGTATAAAAATCCCCACTTTTGCAAATTACTAATATCTGATCGTCAGGGAGAAACTCACCAAGGTATAAACCTCTAGAGTCTGTATTTAATCTATTTATGTCGTTATCAAACCAGATTTTTATACCACCAAATTGGGATATCCCTTTTGATTTTAGCTGAATTTTGTGAACTGGATTTTTTGTTAAAATATTACCCATTGATGAGCGACCCTTTATGCTTAAATCTGCAAAATCATATTCGAATATAAGTTTCTTTAGCTTAGGTCTGGGTTTAAGAAATATTTTAAGTGTTTCTGCTTCTCCATTGGTATTTGCTGTAAACCACAGAAGAGCACTCCCCTCTTTACCTTGAGTGATATCGTACTCTTTATCTCTTGTAACACCTGTCACAGCAAATCTTTTAATGTAGTATGGTCCAGATTTGCCATGTCTATAAACAGCATTATAGATTGTTCTCTCATCGTTCTTTATAAATGGAGAAATATGTACTATGTCTTTGCCAAAAAATTGTTTTTCAGATATTTTAGTTATGTAGTATTTCCCAGTTTTTAGAAAAACAATTATATCATCAATATCTGAGCAATCGCATACAAACTCTGCTTGATCATCTCTTTTTAGATCCATTCCTGCAAAACCTTCTAGTCGGTTCACATAAAGCTTAGCGTTTGTTGCTACAACTTTACTCGCTTCAATAGTTTCAAAGCAAGATATTTCTGTTTTTCGAGGATATAAATCTCCGTATTTTTTCTTTAATAATTTAAAATGATCAATTGTATAATTAACAATATTTGCTAGATTATTTTTTACTGCTTCAATCTCTTTTTCTATTTTTTGTATAGCATCTTCTATTTGCTTAACATCAAAAACAGAAATTTTCCTAACAGGTTTTTCTACTAATCGTAATACATCCTCTTTTTGAACCTCTCTTTTTAAATAGGTCTCAAATTTTTTAAGTTCTAGATGGATATCATTTAACTGAATCTCCCACGAATCTCTATCTGTCTCTAATAGTTTGTAGATCTTTTTTTCGAAGAAGATCTTCTCTAAAGAGGAGTAGTGCCAGCTATCAAGTAGTTCTGACAATCTAATTTCTAACTCAAGTTTTAGTAGACTTTTTGTATGATCTGTGTTATATTTAAGGATATAGTCAACTCCAACAAAATGTGGCTCATTATCTATAATTACGCAAGAGTTTGGTGATATAGAGATTTCACAATCGGTAAAAGCGTATAGAGCATCTATTGTTTTATCTGGAGACACATCGTTGTGTAGATGAACTAAAATCTCAGCTTCTGCAGAAGTGTTATCATCTACTTTACGTATCTTGATTTTTCCTTTATCATTAGCTTTTAAAATAGACTCTATTAGTTTGCCTGTTGTCTGACCAAAAGGGATTTCGTTTATAACTAATGTTTTTTTATCTAATTTATTGATTTTAGCCCTAACCTTTACAGTAGACCCTCTCAATCCATTGTTATATCTAGAGAAATCGGCCAAACCTCCAGTAGGGAAATCTGGATAAATCTCAAAGGATTCTCCATTTAAATATTTTATAGAGGACTCTATTAATTCATTAAAATTGTGAGGTAAGATTTTAGAGGCCATACCAACAGCAATTCCCTCAACTCCCATAGTGAGCAAAAGAGGGAATTTTGCAGGTAAATGCATTGGCTCATCATTTCTACCATCGTATGATTTAATCCATTTAGTGGTTTTAGGATTAAATAATACGTCGTTAGCAAATTTGCTCAACCTTGCTTCTATATATCTTGGAGCAGCAGAACTGTCGCCAGTTAATGAGTTTCCCCAGTTTCCTTGACAATCTACAAGTAAATCTTTTTGACCCAATTGCACTAATGCGTCTCCTATTGACGCATCTCCGTGTGGGTGAAATTGCATTGTATGACCAATAATATTTGCAACTTTATTGTACCTGCCATCATCCATTCTCTTCATTGAGTGGAGAATTCTGCGTTGTACAGGTTTTAATCCATCATTAATATGAGGGACTGCTCTTTCTAATATAACGTAGGAGGCGTAATCTAAGAACCACTCTTTGTACATCCCTGTAAGTTTGTACTTTTTGCCGCCCTCATTAATTAGTTTATCATACTTGCTATTTTCGTTTTTACTACTCTCTTTGTCAATAAACAGAGTCTCCTCCGATTCTAATTCAAAGTCAAGGTCTTTATTACTCATCTGTGATAATTGTGTCTAATCTTGGATATATCCAAATTGTTTGAGTTTATTCTGATCTTCTCTCCAATTGGGATTAACTTTTACAAATATCTGTAAAAATACCTTTTTTTCAAAAAAGCTCTCCATATCTATTCTAGCCATGGTGGCCACTTTCTTTAGCATGCTTCCCTCTTTACCAATAATTATCCCTTTTTGAGAGTTTCTTGATACATATATTATTGCCTGTATATTGTAAATATCAGATTTCTCTTCAAATGCCTCTATTGAGACTTCTGTGCAATAAGGAATCTCTTTATCATAGCTTACTAGAATTTTCTCTCTAATAATTTCGCTAGCAAAAAAACGGAGATTTCTATCGGTAAACATATTTTTATCAAACCATGCTGGACTATCGGGTAGAAAATCTACAATTTTTTGATATAAAGATGTTAGATTAAATTTCTCTTTTGCCGAGATAGGGAATATGTGTGCTTTAGGTATAAGCTCACTCCATTTAATATATAGTTGTTCAAGATCCGTTTGATTACTCAAGTCAATCTTATTGATTACTAATATAACTGGGATCGATATTTTATTTAATATGTCTATATATTCAATATTTTTATCTGATTTTTCTATTACATCAGTAACATATAAGATAATATCTGCATCAGAAATAGCTCCTTTTACAAAGCTCATCATGCTCTCTTGAAGTTTGTAATTTGGCTTTAGGATGCCAGGTGTGTCGGAATAGACAATTTGATGATCTTCTCCATTCACTATTCCCATTATGCGGTGCCTTGTAGTTTGAGCTTTTGATGTAACTATAGATAGTCTCTCTCCTACAAGAGCATTCATAAGAGTAGATTTGCCAACATTAGGGTTACCTATAATGTTGACAAATCCAGATTTATGCTTAATTTCATTAGTCATATGAACCCATTTTTAACATAGCAACTTCTTGTTCTGTTAAAAATCTCCATTGTCCTCTTTTAAGATTCTTTTTAGTTAGTCCAGCAAAGAGAACTCTGTCAAGTTTTTTAATTTTATATCCTAAATGTTCAAAAATTCTTCTTACAATTCTGTTTTTACCAGAGTGAATCTCAATGCCAACCTGACTATTATCGTTATCTACATAAGATAAAGTATCTGCAAAAATAGTCCCATCTTCTAAATCAATACCCTTAAGGATAGTCTCAAAATCTGGAGCAGATAGATTTTTATCTAAGAACACATGATAGATTTTTTTCTGATTATATGAAGGGTGAGTAAGTTTTTCTGCTAGTTCCCCATCATTTGTTAGAAGTAATACCCCTGTTGTCATCTTATCTAATCGTCCAACTGGGAAAACTCTTTGGTTACATTTGCCTTCAATCAGATCCATTACAGTTTTTTCTGCATGAGGGTCAGACATTGTTGTGACAAAATCTTTAGGTTTATTAAGTACTATATATACTTTTTCTTCTCCCTTTAATCTTTCTCCGTTAAATCTTATATCATCATTGTAGGATACTTTAGTACCCATCTGAGTAATAACCTCCCCATTAACTGTTACCAAGCCTGCTTGGATATACTCATCGGCTTCTCTTCTAGAGCAGATACCTGAGTTTGCAATGAATTTATTTAATCTAACTAATCCATCATTCCCAATAGATAATACTTTTGGTTTTCTAGATCTTATAAATGGTTTAGAGTCACGTTCTTCTTTATTAAATGGTTTAGAGTCACGTCTCTCTCTATTAAATGGTTTAGAGTCACGTCTCTCTCTATCAAATGGTTTAGAGTCACGTCTTTCTCTATCAAATGGTTTAGAGTCACGTCTCTCTCTGTCAAATGGTTTAGAGTCACGTCTTTCTCTGTCGAAAGGTCTTGATTCTCTTCTTTCTCTGTCAAATGGTTTCGATTCACGTCTTTCTCTATCGAAAGGTTTAGAGTCACGTCTTTCTCTATCGAAAGGTTTAGAGTCACGTCTCTCTCTGTCAAATGGTTTCGATTCACGTCTTTCTCTGTCGAAAGGTCTTGATTCTCTTCTTTCTCTGTCAAATGGTTTAGAGTCACGTCTCTCTCTGTCAAATGGTTTCGATTCACGTCTCTCTCTATCGAAAGGTTTAGAGTCACGTCTCTCTCTGTCAAATGGTTTCGATTCACGTCTCTCTCTATCGAAAGGTTTAGAGTCACGTCTCTCTCTGTCGAAAGGTCTTGATTCTCTTCTTTCTCTGTCAAATGGTTTCGATTCACGTCTTTCTCTATCGAAAGGTTTAGAATCACGTCTTTCTCTGTCGAAAGGTTTAGAGTCACGTCTCTCTCTGTCGAAAGGTCTTGATTCTCTTCTTTCTCTGTCAAATGGTTTCGATTCACGTCTCTCTCTATCGAAAGGTTTAGAATCACGTCTTTCTCTATCATACGGTTTAGAATCACGTCTTTCTCTGTCGAAAGGTTTAGATTCTCTTCTTTCTCTGTCGTATGGTTTAGACTCACTTCTCTCTCTATCATACGGTTTAGACTCACGTCTTTCTCTGTTAAATGGCTTCGCATCACTGCGATCTGATGCCTTGTCTTTACCAAAAGCCCCGGCTCTGGTACGACTTTTAAAATTGTTATTCTTCATGTATAAATAATTCGCTGCAAAGTTATGTTAATAACATATATTTTCCTACTTTTACATGATTATATAGTTAAAATATTAAAAATGAAACAATATATTGTCTCATTATTAAATAAAATGGGGCTAAATCCTCTTATGAAAGAGAACTTCACCGTCTCTTTAAGGTCTATAGCAAGTAGTAAATTAAGGTCATCATTAACAATTTTGATTATAGCTATTGGAATAATGTCATTGGTTGGTATTCTAACGGCTACAGATTCGTTAAAGGCTCTTATGGATGAGAATTTTGGAAGAATGGGTGCTAACTCATTTTCTATTAGGTCTCAATTTGCAGAGAGCCAATCGGCTGTAAAAACAAGACAAATTAACAGAAGAAATATTACCTATAATCAAGCAGTTGCTTTTGTGGAGAACTATTCTGTCCCATCTATTAAGACAATTTATGCTAATGTTCTATTTAATTCTGTGGTTAAGTATGGTTCAAATAAAACGAATCCAGTTGTTAGAGTTATAGCTACTGATGATAATTATTTTGATTTTAGTGGAATTAAAATAAAAAGTGGAAGGAATATAAATTTTAGAGATTTAGAGTCTGCATCATTTTCTGCAGTAATAGGATCTTCTGTTGCTAATTCGTTATTTAAGTCTGGGACAGACCCTATTGGTGAGAGTATTTTAATTGGTTCAGTAAGGTATGAGGTCATCGGTGTTTTAGAATCGCAAGGTTCTGCTTTTGGAGGTGGTGCTGATTCTCAGATATATATTCCAGTATCTAATGCTAGATCTATTTTTGTAAATGACAATACTTTTTTCGTAATAGGTGTTGTCCCTAGTGTTGGTATTAATCAGCAGGAGGCAATTGATGCAGCAGAGCAGTTATTTAGATCTATTAGACGCTTATCACCTTCGGATGTTTCAGATTTTAGAGTTACAAAATCAGATGCGTTTTTAGAGGATATATCAAAAGTAATGATGTATGTGACTATTGCTGGATTTGTTATTGGTATAATTACTCTATTGGGTGCAGCTGTGGGGTTGATGAATATAATGCTTGTCTCTGTAAAAGAGAGAACAAGAGAAATAGGTACAAGAAAAGCTTTAGGAGCTAATTCTAAAACAATTAAGCAACAGTTTTTATTTGAGTCTATAGTAATAGGTCAAATGGGTGGATTATTGGGTATCTTTTTTGGAGTTATCATTGGAAACCTTGTAGCAATGTTAATGAAGAGCCCTTTTGTTATTCCTTGGTTTTGGATTTTTGCTGGAGTTTTAGTTTGCTTGTTAGTTAGCGTATTGTCAGGTTATATCCCTGCTGTAAAAGCTTCTCGCCTTGATCCTATAGAGGCTCTAAGGTATGAGTAGTTTACCTCAATCTAAATATATATGTAATTGTTCCTTCTTGAACAGATGGTGCCGATGCGCTTAAATTGAACTTTGCCTTAAGAGCTGCTTTTCTTGATGCTTCCCAAAGAGTTTTATCCTGCACTGTTGTACCTGTAACACCAGGTGTTGCATTTAGTACATTACCATATTGGTCAACGGATATTCTAACTACGACTCTTCCAGATTTATTTACAGTATATTCTGGTGCTGGGAGCGATCCCATAATGCTTCTTCCTGCTAACTTTGCCTGAGGTTCTCCTTCTGTAGAACCAGTTTGAGTGTTACCAGATGCGTGACCAGCCTTTATCGTTTCTGTAGATTTTTGTGCTACTTGTGGTGCAAGAGAGTCTGCATTCTGCTCAGATGGAAATAGAGCTCTCCTATCGATAGGTTTTTCTCTTGGTGGTTCAAATTGTTCAACATCTCCTCGATCTCCCATAGTTGACTGAGCTCCTCTATTCTCTCCTTCTCCTAATAAATTAGATTCGGACCTCTGAACAAGTCTAACCTCATCTCTTTTACTTGGATTTTCTACTCTTGGTTGATGACCAGATCTAACTTGAATTGGTTTAGGAGGTTCGAGTTCAAAATCCACCTCTATGCCAGTTTCTGCAGGAGGTGGATATATAACCTTAAAGCCTGTATTAAAGAAAAGAGTCAGAATTGCAATATGAAATATTGCAGTTAGAGAAAATCCTATAAGTTTGGATTTACTTTGACTCTCATTAAACTTCTTTAATTTTTGGCTCATAAATACTATGTCTTTAGAAATGTGATATTATCTTTCTGGGGCTGTTGCTAATATTATTCTATACTGATTTCGTTTTGCAATATTCATAATATTTACTACTTGTTCCATTGGAACGGTTTTGTCTACATGAAGAGAGACAGTTGGTTCTTCTTGTTCCATTAACTCCTGTTGTAGCATAATTTCAATTTGGTTTAATGGAATTGGAGCATTATTGCCATTTATATGGTAAGAGAAGGTATTGTTATTCAAATAGTGTTTAATAGATACACTTACCATAGGTTTTGCCGCAATTTGGTTTGTGCTTTTGGGTAGTAGAAGTTTTAGTGCATTAGGGTTTACAAGTGTAGATGTAACCAAGAAAAATACTAATAGCAAAAAAACTATGTCAGTCATAGATGACATATTAAAAGATGGATTAACCTTTGATCGTCTTTTTATAGCCATAATTTTATTTATTTGCTGGTTCGTGAAGAAGATCCATAAACTCTATTGTATTACTCTCCATTTTATATACAATATTGTCTATTCTAGCAGTAAGATAGTTGTAACCAAAATATGCAAAAATACCTACTATAAGTCCAGCTACTGTAGTAACCATTGCTGTATATATACCTCCGGATAGTAGAGTAATGTCAACATTACTTCCTGCTTGAGACATATTGTAAAAAGCCTGGATCATTCCAATAACAGTCCCTAAAAATCCAATCATAGGAGCGCCGCCAGCAATTGTTGCTAAAATAGGTAATCCCTTCTCTAGGCGTGAAACCTCTAGATTTCCCATATTTTCGACAGCTGTTTGTATGTCATTAAGTGGCCTTCCTATTCTCTCAACACCTTTCTCAATTAATCTAGCAATGGGAGTCTCCTGTGTTTGACACAGATTTACTGCAGCTTTAATTTTGCCTTCATGGATATAGTCATGAATATTTCTCATGAAATTTTCATCTATTTGAGAAGCTTTTCTAATAGCCCACCATCTTTCGCCAAAGATATAAAGAGTTAATATAGATAGAGCAAGTAAAGGAAGCATAATCCAACCACCCTTAAATGCCATCTCAATTAAAGAAAAAGAGAGTTGTTCCGATGTTGGAGGAATTTGAGCTACAGCGTCGGTCATGTCTACTCCATTGATTGTGAGAATGTTGATAATCATAGGTTTCTGTATGTTGTTAACTTATTAATATATTTAGTCTATAATGTGAGCAAAAATACAATAATTGGGCCATTATACAAATAATGACCCAATATAGGTTTGCTAAAAATAGTAATTAAATAACTCTTTTTTCTATGTAAACAGAGTTCATAGAATTGAGTAGACCTATATAATCTATAGTAAACTCAATTAAGTCTCCAACTTTATATTTTTGACTGTTTTTTCCAAGATCGTAGACAAACATGTCTGAACTGCCTCCAACATATTCAATATTTGGATCTGTAGGAAAAATGTTCTTAATATTATTATCAAGCAACCCCATATCTATAAGAGCTCTATAGCTTTTTAGGCCGATATTGTCTGGGTTAATAGTATATGAGTCTCCCTCTAAATTAGTTCCAAAATCTCCTGTTGGAACTTTAGGTTTCTCCTTCAGCTCTATAATTTCTGCATACAATTTAAAAACATCGTTGTGCATACCCTCTATGATTGAGTTGTTGTACACATTTGTTCCTAAATAAAGAGTCTCGCCAACTCTAAAGTGATTGATGTCTTTATGAAGTTGGTGTGTAAAAATCATAGGAATAGTTACCGAAGACCCACCTGATATATATTTTAGTTTGGTGGAGAATTTCTCTTCTATAATCTGCTTAAAAAGAGTTAGTTGAATTAGCTTATCTTCATTTGGTAGTACACCATATAGGCATGATAGGTTTGCACCAATCCCAATCACATCGATATTATCTAACTTGTGGATCTTATAATAAAAGTCTATAAGCTTATCTCTAAGTACGCCCTCTCTAAGTTCGCCAAGTTCCACCATAATGATAACTTTATGGATCTTTCCAACTTTTTTAGCCTCTTGAGATAATAATTCCACTGTAGAGATGTGTGTGTTAATACTAACATCGGCATATTTGATAATACCCTTAATAGCTCTTTTTGCCGGGGGTTTTATGTATATTGTTTCAATATTAGGATTAATACTTTTTACAGCTTTTAGATTATATACTCTGGAATCACATATCTGCTTAATCCCAAGATTTAAAATTTCTGAAATATACTCTTTGTGACCACATAGAACTTTGGTTACAATCGACCAATCTACTTTATGAGTATTAAAGAGCTTTTCTAGAAATATATAGTTGGATTTTAGTTTAGATCTATCTAATGTAATGTATGCCATTATTCTTTGATTAGTCTCATTTCTAGGTATTTATTTGTAAAGCCTAGTTTTTCATAAAGCTTTTTTGCTGGATTATCGGCTTCTACATGGAGAGCAATACTTCCGTTGCTATTTTTAATTGCTTCATTCATAAGTTTTTTGCCTATGCCCATACCTCTGTAGTTACTGTCAGTAGCAATGTATACTAAAATATTTTCAGGAATATATCCTTTCATACCTGTTTGATTAACAATTACTACTCCAACAATTTTATCTTCATAATGAGCAACAACAATAAACCCTCCGAAAGAATTAATTTGCGTTGTAGCGTACTCGATGCATTTTATGATCTGATCTATAGGATCTCCGTACTGCTCCAAACTGGTGTATAAAAAGTTAGCAATAGATTCTTTAGTTTGTAAATCTGGTTTTAATTCTGGGGAATAGATTTTTGTTGTAATTTTCAAAACGTAATAAATTTAGTTAATAATATGTTAAACTAGTCGCTATCATCTTTCTTAATTAAGAAATAGCCACCTGCAAGAGAAATAATCAGAGCTGCTAGACCTATATTAGAGATTCCATCCGAATCATTAAAGTCATAAGCTATTAATTTTCTTCCAATAGCAATTAATCCAATCAATAAAATATTCAGAACTTTAATTGAGTGTTTTTGAACATATACTGTGAATGTATCAATTAGCTCTATTGCAATCAAAATATTGAAGAATACAGGAAGAACCTCTTTTAGTAATGCATTGGAGATAAATAGTCTGCTATCGTCGTTATTTCCTTTAAACATAGCTATTGTAAATTGATATAAAAGCTCAATGATCTCTATTGCTATGTAACTTATTAGGATGATTACTAAAACGGTAAAAACTATTTTTTCAAATCTCTTTATTAATTGCATTATCATTTTTGGCTATTTTAAAATATTAACATTTTTATATTAGTTATGTTCATTCTAAATATAATCTATGAACAACTTTCCATTAAGGTGATCTATTTCGTGTTGAAAAATGACAGCCGTGTAATCTTCAATCATTTCTACAATCCGGTCACCTTTAGTGGAGTAGTACTCTACTAAAATAGAGTATGATCTTTTCTTTGTATCTCCTCTTCTATTAGGAATGGATAGGCATCCCTCTTGACAGGGTTGAGTTTTTTTTGAGTACTTTAAAATTCGGGGATTAATATAAGACTCTAATGGTTCTCCTTCTTTGTCAAATCTCTTAACGATAATTATGTTTTTAGATATCCCAACCTGTGGGGCAGCCAATCCAACTCCTTTTGTTAATGAGTCTTGAAGTGTGCTTTTCATTCTCAAAATTAGGTTTGAGACAAAAGGATCATCTTCATTTATAAAAATGGGTAGAGCTTGAGCTCGTAGTATTGATGAATCTCTTTTATTGTCTATGGATAAAACTCTTAAAGGATATGTTGAGTCTTTTTCCATAATTATAGTTATCTCTTCACTAGAGAAAGAGCTAATATACTGTTTGGGAGCAACTGACCTGTAAAATACGCCACATGCATTGACTATTATAGCAATAGTAATAATAATAACCCAAATAATACTTTTTTTCATAATTGACTATTTTTTATAGCGATATGATGCTTTTCTTAGTCTATCCATTATTGCTATACCAATACCATTTTCTGGAACCTCTTCTGTAACGATTACATCAATAGCTTGATCTTCTTCTAACTTGTGTAAAATACTAAAAAGATTTGAGGCAGCCTCTTTTAAATCACTATTTTTTGATAGAAATTCTATTATTCCGTAGCCATCTGGGGATTTGCCGCTAAATGAGATAAATGCTTTTTTATTTTTTTCTGTCTTAGATAGATTGTCAATTTGTTCAGAAGATAGCTCAGATTCAATAAAAATTGGTTTATCTGGACTATAGTGAGATTTTAGTAATCCAGGAGATTCTAAATGCATCGAGTCTTTTTTGTGTTTAGACAGAGGAAGTACCTCTAACAAATTATCTGCAGTGATATATCCTTCACGCAAAATAACAAATCCGTCTTCTTTTAAGGTAATAACAGTTGACTCAATCCCTATATCTGTTGATCCTCCATCTAAAACATAATCAACTCCTTTAAGTTGCTTTATTACATGGTCGGCTTTGGTGGGGCTAATCTTTCCAAATTTATTTGCACTTGGTGCTGCAATAGGTCTTCCGCTTGTAGATATTAGAGAGAGTGCTATTGGATTGTTGGGCATTCTTATGCCAACAGTATTTAATCCAGATGTAACAATATTTGGAACAAGAGAGCTCTTGGGTAGAACTATAGTTAAAGGGCCAGGCCAGAACTTTTCTGCGATTTTATATATTCTGGGGTCCTTTGAGGTTGTTAGTAGCTCAATATCGTTAATATTTGATATATGTACAATTAGAGGATCGAATGATGGTCTCTCTTTTTCTATAAATATTTTGGCAACGGCCTCTGGATCAAGGGCATTAGCTCCTAATCCATATACTGTTTCTGTAGGAAATGCTACTAATTTTCCTTCTTTTATTGCTTCTGCTGCTTCAAAAATTTTATCTTTTGAGATATTCGGTTCAATCATATTTTGTAGTCTGTCAAAGCTACAAAGGTACAAAAAATAAATTTTATCAGAATTCTAATTTATAGCTAATGAATGGCAGTATGCTTTTAAAGTAGTCATTTTCAATCATCTGTTCTTTGATATTATATTTTTTCCCCATGTACTCTTTACCAATTATATTTTTAATCTGAAAAGCTAACATAGAAGAGCTTTTGGTGTGATTGATTCTATATGTAATTGTAGCATCAGTTGCATATTCTATTGATGAGTTTCTATAATTAAATGCAGATTCTGTATTATATATGATATCTTGAAAGTGATTGGAAAGATGATTGTCAACCTCTTGTCTCCACTCTGGTCCTTTTATCGAAAACTTTAAGTTTATACCCAATAAATTTTTATTCTTAATATTAATCTCTTTTCCAAATAATAAATTTACTGCATACTTTCCATTGTATCTTGTTCTTTTTTTGATATGATCAACTCCTTGATAGGATGAGTTATATATGGAAATAGTACTTAAGTAGTAGAATCCTAAATTTAAAAATCTCTCTAACGTAATGTCAATACCCATATTTTGTCCTGTTCCTTTATTAACTAAGGCTTTATTAAGCGTCCATTCATCTTTAAAATTAATTGTTGAGTAGCTGCTAGACTCTTCAACTGGAATATCGTATAAAAATTGATAATATGGCTCTATTTTTATACGAGTGTATCTATTAATAAGTTTATCATATGATAATATAAAATGGTTTGATTTTGATAGTTTTAATTTTTTGTTTGGATGTGATATTGTACCATCATCGGCTTCCTTCTGTATATAATAAATAAATAACATCTCAGTTTGACTGTGTTTTCCAAAGCCAAATGATAGGGAGCTATTATGTGAAAAATTATATTTTATTGAAGCTCTTGGTTCAAGTAAAGTTTCATTATTTAATGAAAAATTGGATAGACTCAATCCTGTAGAGATTTCCAATTTATTGGATATTATTCTTTTATTTTGAATGAATAGATTATTTAGTATAGCATTACCACTCCCTTTCATAAAGTTTTGATAGCTTAAATAGCTATAATCTATTGCGTCACCGTTTAAGTTAAAAGATAATATTTTAGAGCTTAATCCGAGTTTAATTGTAGAATTTGAAGTTATCTTATTTTGATAGTTTGAGAAAATAGAAATAGATCTTTGGATATTACTAATATTGTGTATTGGTAAAATTCTAATTGAATCAATATCATTAAATCTAAGTTTTTCACTATATAAGTGACCAGAGTAGCTTGTCCCAACTCCAGACTCTATGAAACTTTTTGGATTTATGGATTTTTTTAATATTAATCCAGTAGCACCCATGTCGTAATTAAATCTCATGATTTTTTTATTATGGGTGTATATCCATTTATCTGGATCATCACTCCCTTTAATAGTACTTTTTGATAAACCTCCTATTCCCCATACAGATATAGCTCCTTTATTTATTGGATAATTAATTTTAAATGATAAATCTTGATAGATTGGTAGTTCATTACTCTCTTTTGTCTCGGGAAGGAGTTGAAAAACTAATCCCATAGTTGAGTACCTATAGTTAAATAGGTATGAGCTACCATTGTTCGCAATTATTGGACCTTCCGATGAAAATTCTATTCCTTGAACACCTATCTGAAATGAGTGTTCATTTTTTGATGGATTTCCATTTCTAAATTTAAGATCAAATACTCCAGAGAATGCATTTGAATATTCAGACGGAAATGCTCCAGTGAAAAAATCGGAGTTGCTTAGCATCTGACCACTAAATATTGTTAGGCCACCTCCGCCGGCAACATTAGATTCAGAAAAGTGATTTGGACGCGGGATATCTATACCTTCTAAACGCCACAGTATTCCTTTGGGAGCATTGCCTCTAATAATGATAGCATTATTGGTTGCACTTGCGGGTATTACTCCTGCATAATTAGCCGCCATTCTGGCAGGGTCATCAATTGCTCCAGCAAATCTTCTAGCCTCCTCTACAGAGAATGTTCTTGAGCTAACAAATGCCATATTGTTCTGAGATCTTGATTTTTCTAAATCTGGAATTACTGTTAATGTATTGAGCGTGAATACATCTTCTTCCATCAGTATTTCTAAATATAACTCTTTTCCAGATGTTAATAATATTGAATTAATATATTGTTTTTTATATCCAAAATATTGAATCTCTATATTATGTCTGCCAATTGGGATATTTTTTAATTCAAAATTCCCATTTATTGAAGATAATGTGTGTCGATTAATTCCAGGAATATGGATTATGGCCCCCTCTAATTTTATTCTACTCTCTTTATCGAGAATAACACCTCTTATAGATTGCGTTATTTGAAGATTTGATACATTGTCAGATGCTAATAGAGGATCTATTTTTAGAGAGAATATGATAGTGATTACGATAGAGTAATATAATAGCCCTTTTTTCATTATTAGTATTCTTTTATAAATTCTTTTTGGAGATATAGGAATACCTTAGACGAAAAGGCTAGTTAATTTGTTGCACCGAAAAACGTTTTTTTGAAAAATAGATATAATAGTAGAGAATGAAGTAGGTTAATGATCCAAAGATTGCAATTGAAGCACCTGATGGAGTATTTATTAGATATGATATTGATAGTCCGCTAAATGAAAAGAATATACCAAATGCAATAGAAATGATTATCCTGTTTTTGAGGTTTTTAGTTAAAAGAGAGGCGGTAGCTGTGGGTGCTGTGAAAAGAGCTAGGATTAATATTATTCCAGCGGACTTCATTAATATTATAATTGATAAAGAAATCATAATATATAATATATTATCTAGTAGCTTTACGTTAATGTTTGCTATTTTACTAAATTCACTGTCAAAAAGATAGCATTTCCAGTGATTGAAAAATAGTATAATTGTCAACACTATTACCAATGTGAATAGAGCCATTACAATCAAATCTGGTTTGTTAACGGTGAGAATATTACCAAAAAGATAGGATGTTAGTTCTGGAGGATAGCCAGGAGTCAAAAAAATAAATAGGATGCCCAATGACATACCAAGAGCCCATAATAGACCGATAAATACGTCTGAATTAGACTTTCCAGATCTATTAATGTGACCTATAGCTAATGACGAAAGTATTGAGAAAGCAAAAGCTCCATATAAAGGCTCGAAACCTAATAGAAAACCAAGACCAACACCACCATAAGACGTATGCGCTATCCCTCCACTCATCATAACTAGTTTTTTTTCAACTATAATTACTCCAACAATACCACACACTATACTTGATAGTATAGATGTAATTATTGCATATTGTATAAATTGATATTGTAATATTGATTCCATGCTAATTATGATCTTTTAGAACTCTATGAGGAACTCCATGAGCAATTAGGTCTATATGGCACCCATAAAGAGATTTAGATACATCTAGGCTTATTTCACTATCTCCATGATAAACTAATGTTCTATTTAGACATGCAAGAGTTTTGATATAGGAAGATACAGCAATGGTGTCGTGAGTAACCATAACAATAGTCTTGCTTTTATTTAGCTCTTTTAGTATATCAAATATGGCATCACGAGATTTTGTATCCACATTTGCGGTGGGTTCATCCAGAAAAATTATTTGAGGATCTGTTGACAGTGCCCGTGCTATAAGCATTTTTTGAAATTCACCGCCAGACAGTTCAGATATTTGCCTTTTTTTTAAGGGAGATAATCCTACTAATTCTATATATTTTTCTGCTATTTTATAATGAGTGCTATTGTATTTAAAAAACGGAATAAATGAAGATGGAGTCAAGCCCATCAGCACTACTTCTAAAACGCTAATAGGGAACTTTTTGTCTAAATTAATAACTTGAGGAACATAACCTAATGTTGTTCTTTTTTTTGCTGGAGTATTAATAATTATTTCTCCTTTTTGAGGTTTGATTAGGCCAAGAATAGATTTTATTAAAGTTGTCTTACCTCCTCCATTTGGTCCAATAACTCCTAGGAAATCAAGCTCTTTCACATTAAAAGATATATTTTCAAGAGCTTGATTATTATCATACCAAACAGAAAGATTATTGACTGAAATAATATTGTTACTCATCTATTTGGTTTATTTCATGTATTGTGAAAGAGTATTGATCATTAATTTCATATTGTCTATATAATCATATGATAATGGCGCTAATTGAATAGCTACACCACCAATCTCTCTTGCAAATGATTGAGATTGTTCACTTGAGATCTCTGACTGATGAAAAATAACTTTGATATTCTCTGATTTAGCAATATCAATCATCATTTTTAATCTTTGAGCTGTAGCCTCTTTTCCATTGTGCTCTAGAGCATACATAGTAAGATTATAGTCATCTGCTAAATACCCAAATGCTGGATGAAATACAATAAAACTTCTATTTGATAACTCTTTTGTTTTTTCAACTAAAAGACGATCTAATTCATCAAGTTCTGTTATAAATTTATTGGCATTGATTTTATATGTGCTACTGTTTTCTGGGTCTATGAGCGAAAGTTCCTCTAAAATAATTTGGACCATTACTTTTACTCTTTTAGGAGATAACCAAATGTGGCCATCTCGTTTTCCTGGAGCAAATTCTCTTTCGGGGTATATCTTTGAGACCTCTTTATGAAGTTCTACTATCTTTAATTCTCTGTTTTGAGAGATCTTAGGAATAATGTTGGTTTTTTCTGTAGGCACGCCTATTGAGAAGAAAATGTTGGCATCATTAAATTTCTCTAGAATCATTGGTGTTGGTTGATAATTAGCGGGGCTACTGCCAGGAGGAACAAGAACAACAACTTCGGCAAGATCTCCAACTATAGCATCGACAAAGGCTTTTTGGGGAACAATTGTTACTGCTATTGTTAGTTTGTTGTTTTTAGATGGTGTGTTACAGCTATTTATAAATAGAGAAAATGCGAAAATTAGTGCAATAAAGCTATATTTTTTTATCATGTTATTAGTTTTTTAAGTTGTTTGCACATAAGGACAAATAAATTCAAATTATGTTCATATTATTTGCAAGAACATTTATTAAAAAATAGTTGTTTGTATAGATCAAAGCTCTCTTTTAGGATTTTAATTGCAATCTCTTTTCTTTGAAAATCTTTAACAATAACTGTTTTATTCTCCAATTTAGTATAATCTTC
>LUYZ01000080.1 GCA_001603425.1 Bacteroidales bacterium Bact_08 | reverse complement strand
TTTAATTTTACGCAAAAATAGAAACATATTGAACCTTTTATAAATAGTATAATTAAACATCTGGAGGCTGCGGGAAACTATATGTGTTTTCATACAAAAGAGCAGAGTATAATGTCTCTTATAACATTGTTTTATGCTGGTTCTGTATGAATATTTATAATTGTCTCTTTTCCATAAAGAGTTCTTAATTCTCTTTCAATTTCTGTGGCAATATCGTGAGATCTGATAAATGAGATATCTCTATTAAGCTTAATGTGCACGTCAATGGCAAATATACTGCCGATTTTTCTTGTTTTAAGTTGTTTGTGGCTGACTATTTCGGGATGAGAGTTCAGGACACTCTCTATTTGGTTGATTGTCTCTTGAGGTAGAGAAGCCTCTAATAGCTCCTTAATGCTTGGTCCAGCCAATTGGTATGCTACCTTTAAAATAAAAAAGCTCACAATTACACCTGCAATAGGGTCTAAGATCCTCCAGTTATCGCCTAAAAATATTGCTCCAGATATTCCTAATGCTGTCCCTAGTGATGATAAAGAGTCCGATCTGTGATGCCAAGCATTAGCAATTACAGCATCGCTTTTAATCTCCTTCCCTTTTATTTTTGTATAATGGTATAACCCCTCTTTAAATATAATTGATACTAATGCTGCGTATAGTGCAATTAATCCAGGTTTACTCGGTGGAACACCATTGATAGCGTCATATATATTAATAAATCCATTATAAAATATACCAAAAGCTACAGCAAAAAGAGCAACAGAGATTAAAAGAGTAGCAAATGTTTCAAATTTTCCATGACCATATCTATGAGTGGAATCGGACTCTTTACCAGAAATATTGATAAAAGCAATAACCACTACATCTGTTATAAAATCGGACATTGAGTGTACTCCATCTGCTACCATTGCAGAACTTTTACCAATAAACCCAGCAATCAACTTAGCTATGGTAAGTATAAGGTTTATAATAAAGCCAATTAATGTAACTCTTTTTGCAATATTTGCTCTATCTTTCATCAAATATTTTGATCTTTTAAACAATGCGTAAAGATATATGTTTTAAAATTTTTACTAAAATATAATGTGAATATATGGTTATCTTTTTCTTTTTAATACTTGCTCTTTTTCTGATTCTAAATAGCTATGTTCTTTTTAGGATTATTTCCGTTTTTTCTCAGGCTCCTTTTGTTAAAACAACTATAATTATAATATATATAGCTTTAGTTATCCTTTTTATTTTTAGAATGGTTTATGGTGATAGACACTCTTTTATAATATCCAAGGCTATCTCTGTAATTTCTTTTAGCTGGTTAATTCTGTTTATTTATGCTTTTATGATAATTTTATTTATAGATATTATTCGTTTAAGCAATAGTATTTTTTCTTTTTTTAATCCAGCTTTTATTGATGGAGATATATACTCTACTAGAAAAACAGTATTTTCTGCTTCTTTAGCATTGTTAATAACTATATACATTATTGGGACAATTAATTTCTATAATCTACAAGTAACACGTCTTAGTATTAATCTTGATAGAAAACTTGAAGCTAAAGTTAAAGTTGTTTTTTTAAGTGATTTACATCTTAGTTCTTTAATAGATCATAAATATCTAGAAAAAATTGTTAATAAAATTAATAGTGAAAATCCCGATATTGTAATTTTTGGTGGAGATATTGTGGATAGAGAAATTGAACCTTTACTACAATACGATGCGGCAGGTATATTAAGGAGAATAAAATCTAAGTGGGGTGTTTATGCTGTTAGTGGAAATCATGAGTTCTATGGAGGTGATCGAGATGAGATTTTAAAGTATCTCTCTAGTTCTGGGATTATTTTTTTAAAGGACTCTTTGGTTAATATTAATAATATCTTCTATATTGCTGGAAGAGAAGATAAAACCAATCCAAGACGAGAGTCAATAGAGAAAATAATTGGCAATAGAGATCTCTCTTTGCCGCTTATATTGGTAGATCATCAACCATATAATATGGATGAGGCTCTAAGTAATGGAGTTGATTTAAAATTGTCTGGACACACTCATAATGGTCAGTTTTGGCCAGGAAATTTGATCGTTAAATTGATTTTTGAAAATCCATATGGATACTTGGTCAAAGATCAGATGCATACATATGTATCCTCTGGAGCTGGTATATGGGGGCCACTTTTTAGGCTTGGTTCTAAGTCGGAGATTGTTTCCATAGATATAAATATTTAAAGTTTACAATAGGATTTATCTTATTTTTGTGTCAAATGTGCTATAAATACTATTTGATATAAGAATATGAAAACTTTAATTAAACTACTTCTGTTAAGTATTGGATTGCTTTTTTTAAGTATAAATGTTAAGGCTCAAGTATATCTAGAGATATCTCTAGAGGAGTATTTGAGTAAGATTAATCGGAGTAACCTTGAGTATGCTGCACAGAGATTAAATATAGATATTGCTAAGGCAGAAATTATATCGGCATCGGTATTTAATAATCCTGTTTTAGATTTTGAATATGGTAATATGGGCATACGTGGAGATGAGATGGAGGAAGATGGAGAGTTAACAATTAGTCAAACAATCTCTCCCAAAAGAAGGTCATCGGCAAAATCGATAGCATTAGCCAATTATCAGATATCTGAACTAGTTTTAAAAGATTATTTAAGAGTATTAAAACAAGAGTCAACAGTCCTTTGGTTAGAGACTATAAAAAATAGAGAATTACTTGATATAAGAAAAAAGAGCTATAGAGAACAACTCTCTTTGATGGAAAAAGATAGTATTAGAAGGGCCGAAGATGGTATTAGAGATTTAGATGCTTTGCAAAATAGGGTTGAGACAGGAATGCTTTATACCGAGATCTTAGATTTGGAAAACGAGTTGCTTGATATGTATCATCAGATATCGTCCATGTGTGGCATTAAGTCGTTAGATACTATTATTTTACCTGTAAGAAAAAACATTGTAAATTCTAAGGATTACTCTTTGGATTTACTAGTTAATTTGGCACTTGAGAATAGATCCGATATAATTGCTGCTTATAAAGAGATTAATCTGTCTGATCTTAATATTAAAGCTGCCAAGATAGAGAGGATTCCAGAGTTTGATATTATTTTTGGCTATCTTTTTGCTTCACAATCTCGAATATCTAAATTGCCAACAGAGGTAACTCATGGAATTAAATTAGGAATCTCTGTGCCTATTCCATTGTTTGATAGAAATAGGGGTGGGATATCTATTGCTCAGACAGAGAAGAGACAAGCTGAATATAGATATGAGCAAGCATTACTTGAGTTAAAAAGAGAAGTTATAGGTAGTTATAATAATTATATAGCTTCCGATAGGAAACTAAGATTTTTTTCGAGTGGACTAGTTAGAGGCGCCAAAGAGGTTTTAGATCAGAAAAGGGAAGAGTATTTTAGAGGAGAGATACACTTAATTGAAGTTATGGATGCTCAACGAAGTTATGATGAGATATTACTCTCTTTCTTCTCTTCTATCTACGACAAGTCAATTGCATTAGTTAAATTGGAGTCTGCAGTAGGAATTTGGGATATTAACTAATATAGTTATGTTGGAGTGGGAGCTTACCAGCTCCCTCCAGCTCCACCACCTCCAAAGCTTCCACCACCAAAACCGCCAAAACCTCCGCTACTACCACCAAATCCACCACCAAATCCACCACCAAATCCACCAGAAGATCGACCTCTTCCAGACGAAAGGATTGATCCTAAAAGTAACAGGTCTAGAGCACTAGGACCTCTTCTTCCGCCACCTCTACCTCCAAAATTTGTTGTGTCACCACCCTTTTTGAAAATAAGTGCTATAATAAATATAAATACAATAAATAGAACGAATAAAGCAGCAACAACAGATTCTCCATTGGTATTACTATATTGTTCGTGACTATATTCTCCCTGCATAATAGGGATAATGACATTAAGAGCACTTTCTATTCCTGAAAAATAGTCATCATTTCTAAAATGAGGAATCATCTCATTTTCTATAATTCTTCTGGCTGTTGCATCTGGTAAAGCACCTTCTATTCCATATCCTGTGGCAATAAAAACATCTCCTCGTTCGTTTTGAGTTTTTGGTTTTAATAAGATAACAATACCGTTGTTAAACTTGGAGTCTCCTACACCCCATTGCTCACCTATAGCATATGCCATTTGAGATTTGTCAACTCCATTTAAAGAGGGAATTGTGACAATAACAATCTGATTGCTTGTCTGATTATTAAATTGAGTAAGTCTATTTTCTAATTGACTAACTTGTTGTTGAGAAAATATACCAGCTAAATCATTAACAAGCCTCTCTGGTTGTGGTTTTGCAGGAATTTGGGAAAACCCACTGATAATTCCAGATAAACATAATAATGATAGAAGAAGTAGTTTATAACTACTCCCCAAAAGATATTTCGTTGCTTTGTTCATTAATATCATCTTTTTGATATGGGATAAACTCTTTAAGATTTTCACCAATCATTCTTATTGCTTCACATAGACCCTCACCAGGCTTGTTCTCTTTGAGATATGAGAGAAGTATATACCTCTCTTTATCCCAAAAATCGTCAGAAACTACATTGTTTATACCTTCATCTCCAATAATTGCGAACTTATGAGATTTCCAAGCTATATATATCAGAACTCCATTTCTCTCTTGAGTTTTGTTCATCCCAATTTTATTAAATACATATATAGCTCTCTCAATAGGATCTAAATTACAGGTACTCTCAATATGCACTCTTATCTCACCGGACGTGTTGAGTTCTGCTAATTCAATGGCTTTTACAACCATCGATTGCTCTTCTTTTGAGAGAAAGTTTTTACTACCCATAATTAAAACTCTACTACTGGTGCATTCTGAGCACCTTCTTGTGCTTCAAAATAGGCTTTTCTTTCAAATCCAAACATCCCAGCTAAAATATTTTTAGGGAATTGTCTGATTGTGGTGTTATAGAATTTTGCACTTTCGTTGAACTTCTGTCTTTCTACAGTAATTCTATTTTCTGTGCCTTCTAATTGTGATTGTAGTTCTAAGAAACTTTGGTTGGCTTTGAGATCGGGGTATCTTTCAACTACCACCATAAGCCTTCCAAGTGCCTGTGATAGCCCTCCTTGAGCTTGTTGGAATTTGGATATTTGATCGGCAGATAGATTCTGCGGATCAATCGTTGTCTGAGTCGCTTTTGCTCTTGCATTTACAACAGCTTCAAGAGCCTCTCTTTCATGAGCAGCATATCCTTTAACAGTATTAACTAGGTTTGGTATAAGATCTGCTCTACGCTGATATACATTCTCTACTTGCGACCAAGAGGTTGTTACTTGCTCTTCTAATCTTACCATTGTATTGTATCCTCCTTTAATCCACAAGAAGATCATTAGAACTATTCCAACAATAATAAGAGCTGTTATTGTACCTTTAGATAGTTTCATTTTTTTATTGGTTTAAATGGTTTATAATAGTTAATTAGCAAGCTTTACACATCTTACAGATGCAGCAAACTGAGATTTGTTAGCAAAGTTGTACGGGAAAGTTGCTCTGTCAAAATGGATGAATCTATATAGTCCACTATTTGAATTATGTTCAGTTGAACTCCACCAAAAGCCAAAAGAGTACATGTTAGAGAAACTTCTGAATTCATTGGATGTGCTTCCTCCTGGTAAGGCGTTGAACCCATTGTTGTTAGTCTTATTGTTGTCTGGACTAAACCTCCAAATGGCATTGCCATTTAAAGAGGCTGTAATAGAACTTGATTCTCCAAGACCATTCCATTCATTATCAAAATTTATAGAGGCGTTAAGATTAAAACTTGCAAAATCTTCCCAGTCCTCTTTAGTTGGAATACTCCAACCGGGAGGGCATACTCCTTGAGGGCCGTTTCCTAGGCCACTAGAACTTACTCCACCAGTTGCTTGATTCCATGTATAGAGGTGGCCATATATATCGGTCAAAGCCTCCTCTTTTTCGTATGGAAACCCTAGGTCCTTCCATCTTAGATTCTCAACAAACCAATAGAGATTGCCATATTTTTTAATGAAATAGACTTTGGAGTCTCTGGGGTCTGTAATTGTTAAATCTGAGGGTTTAATCCCGCTAAAACTCTCCTTGGAATTTGGATCAATAATATTTGTTGTTAAAGAGTATGTTCTACTAGGGAAGTCTGGATGGGATGCAGTTAAAGATATAGAGAAAGATCCAATAGTATCTTTAGTAATAAATTTGACGGATTGACCAGCCAGAGAATCTTGCGTAAAGCCCCTTGCTACCCATTTATATGTTATGTTTTCTGTGGGATCTGTAATTCCAGAAGCAGAAAGTTCAATCTCTTGGTTGGGTAGAAGGTATTTTGGAAGAGAAAATTGTAGAGAACCTGCCATATAGGGACTCTCTTTGTCCTTTTTATCTTTTTTACAAGCAGATAGAGAAACGAAAGCAATTAAAACGGCTATTAAATATTTTTTCATCTTATTCAGTTGGAATCATTAAAGTAAGCAAAGATACATTTTTTATTCTAATTTTGTGCCAAACATTATTTATATGAATTTTAGTCGTTGGTTTTGCACATTTTTTTTAATCTGTACAGCAATTTTTATGGTATCATGTTCTAAGTTAAAATATGAATCTATTGATGGTTTTACACAAGGAACAACATTTCACATTGTTTATTCTCAACCCAAAAAAGGGGTAGATATGAGTTCTGTTATTGACTCTATTTTTAATCATGTAGATACAACACTCTCTGTATATAATAAGAGTTCAATGATCTCTAGAATAAATAGGGGAGAGGATTCTATAATTAATCAGCTATTTAAAGATGTATTCAATCGCTCTTATGAGATTTATAAGTTGAGTGCAGGTTTTTTCGATGTTTCTGCGGGTCCTATTTTTGACCTTTGGGGCTTTGGTGCCAAGGATAGAGAGAGTGTTACAAGAGAAAAGTTGGACTCTCTGTTTAAGCTGGTGGGCATGGATAAGTTTAGAATTGTGGGTGATACAATTTATAAGGATAATTGGAATGGTGTATTGAACTTTAATGCAATTGCAAAAGGGTATACTTCAGATCTGGTTGGTTATGAATTAGAAAGATTGGGAGTAGAAAATTATCTTGTAGAGATTGGGGGAGAGATCAGAACAAAGGGGTTAAATCCAAAAGGGACATTGTGGAAGATTGGAATCGATAAACCAATGGATGGAAATCTTATCCAGGGAGCAAATATTCAGCAGGTTATATATATGTCCAATGGAGCATTGGCTACTTCTGGTAATTATAGGAAGTTTTATGAGGTTGAAGGTGTAAAGTACTCTCACACAATAGATCCTATTTCTGGTTATCCAGTAAAACACTCTCTTTTAAGTGCAACTGTTTTTGCACCCGATGTAATGACTGCAGATGCTTTTGCTACATGGTTTATGGTTGTTGGATTAGAAAAAGCAATAGAAATCGTGGAATCTATGCCAGAAATTGAGGCTTTTTTAATATATTCGCAAGGAGAGGAGTTTGCTGTGTATAGCAGTAAGGGTGTAAATTTAGGGGAGTAAGAGTTTTGTAATAAATTTAATTTTGTCTGTTATGAGTTCAAAAATTTCTAGACGCTCTTTTATAAAGAGTTCATTGGTTGCTGGTGTATCTTTTGGAACAGGGTTTGTTTCTCAATCAATTTTCAAAGTCTCAAACAGACATGATACTATTATCAAAGGGGCAAAAATCTATGATGGGAATGGTGGTCTTCCTTATGTTGGAGATATTGCAATTAAGGATGGTAAAATTGTCTCTGTTGCGCTTGATTTGGGTAGCAGTGCCGATTTAGTATTGGATGCTAAAAATATGTCACTATCCCCTGGTTTTGTAGATTTACACACTCATACAGATACTAAATTATTTGATGCTCCTCTTGGAGATAGTCGTATATATCAGGGCATTACAACAGATATTGGAGGGAATTGTGGTTATGGTCCATTTCCTACTGAAAGATGGAAAGATGCAGGAGATTTCTTTACAGATCTCAAGAAAAATGGTATTGGGATTAACTATGGATCCTTTACGGGCCAAGGTACCTTAAGGCGATTGATTGTTGGAGAGAAAGATGAGCCTTGTAATTCAGATCAATTATCAGCAATGAAATATGAGTTGGAGAGACAGTTGGAGATGGGTTCGGCAGGTCTTTCTAGTGGGTTAGAATATACTCCAGGCTCATACGCTTCAAATGAGGAGTTAATAGAATTGTGTAGAGTAGTAGCAAAACATAATGGATTATATGCCATTCATATGAGAAACGAGGATGATTATGTTGAGGAGTCAATAAAGGAGGCTATAGAAATTGCAAAAAAATCTGGAGTAAGGCTTCAGATATCACACCTAAAAGCTCAAAATGCAAATAATTGGCATAAGGCTGAGTCTATGCTAAAGTTAATAGATAATGCTAGAGAATCTGGTGTTGATGTTGCCTTTGATAGGTATCCATATACTGCTTTCTCTACAGGATTAACTTCGTTTATCCCTTTGGAATTAAGAGATGGATCAAAGGATGATATAATCGCAAGACTTAACAGTAAGACTATTGCTACTAAAATAGAGAGCTATGCATACTCCCGAATTGATAGATTGGGAGGGCCCCAAAATGTTGTTATAACTTCTTGTAATGCACAACAGAATAAAAAATTTATAGCTAAAAATTTGCAAGAGTGCGCATCAATTGCATCTTCTAGTGTATGGGAAGTTATTAAAGAGTTACTAATATCGGAGAATCTATCTGTGAGTATTATCGGCTTTGCTATGACAGAAGATAATATTAAGATGTTTTTGTCACACCCGCTGGGTATGCCTGCTTCTGACGGTAGTGTATACTCTCCTCAAGGCGTTCTTTCTCAAACTAGGCCACATCCTAGATCTTACGGCACATTCCCGCGTTTCATTGGACGTTATTGTAGAGATGAGAATTGGATGTCTCTTGCACAAGCCATTAAAAAATCGACCTCTCTCCCAGCATCAAGGCTAAATTTGAAGAATAGAGGTGTAATAATGCCAGGCTATTTTGCCGATCTAGTAATCTTTGATTCTCAAAAGATTCTAGATCTAGCAACTTATCAAGATCCTCATATTTTTGCTCAGGGGATAGAGCATGTTTTTGTAAATGGAGCCCATACTATATCTAATGGACAAGCAACTTTAAATAGAGCAGGAGTTATAGTTTAGCTGTTTTCTAAATTATCGAAAGCCTCAATAATATGAGATACAATGGGATTTCTAACAATATCCTCTTTTTGGAAGGAGATTGTAATAACTCTCTTTATGCCATCAGTTATCTGAATACCTCTCTCTAAACCAGAGTCACTTTTTTTGGGGAGGTCAATTTGGGACATATCACCCGTTACGATAAATTTGGAGTTATTTCCCATACGTGTCAAAAACATCTTTAGTTGACCCAAAGTGGTATTTTGTGCTTCATCCAAAATAACAAATGCGCTCTCTAATGTTCTTCCTCTCATAAATGCCAATGGTGCTATTTGTATTGTTCCATCTTCCATTAATTCAGCCAATTTTCTTGATGGAATCATGTCTCCTAAGGCATCGTATAATGGTTGTAGATATGGGTCTAGTTTCTCTCTCATATCTCCTGGTAGAAATCCTAATCTTTCTCCAGCTTCAACGGCAGGCCTTGTCAATATTAAACGGCGAATCTCTTTGTTCTTGAGAGCTCTAACTGCTAGAGCTATTGCGGTATATGTTTTGCCAGTTCCAGCAGGGCCAACAGCAAAAATTAGATCGTTATTGTTATACTCCTCTACTAATTTTTTTTGATTTTTGGTTCTTGCTTTTATAATCTTGCCATTTGTGCCATATAATATAAAATCACCATCACTCTCTGAATCTACTTTAACTCCATTGCCAAAGAGGTAGTCTATGTCTTCTATAGATAATCTATTCTTCTTTTTTCTTAAGTCAATAAGAGACTCTATCTTTTTTTCAAAGTCATAAATTTGGTCACTCTCTCCTTTGATAAATATCTCATATCCTCTTGCCGCAACCTTACACTTTGGATAGTATTCACATAGTTTGTCAATGATTCTATTGTTCACACCAAAGAGATCAATAGGGTCTATCTCCTCAATAACTATTTTCTTTTCAATCATTTATTTTTAGCTATTATATTATTTATAGTTTGTTTTATCTATTTTACTGCGGAGTTTTTAAATTTATTGTAGTATTGTTTAATTAGATCTTTACCAGATATATTGTCGGATTCGTAAATGCCATTTAGATAGTTTTCTATATCAATTATTGTAAATCCCTTTTTTGTATCTGAAGGTCTAGCTGTCCATATATATCTAATTTCTGGATCACTAATTCGAATATCTTTAGGTCTGCTTTTTATCACAGAGAAAGAGATCATAAGGCCTATTCTTGTATTCTGTGCAGTCATATTAGAAATAGCGTTCCCAAGTGAATATGCTGTAATACCTTTAATCTTGGTGGGAGCTAATTTGTATATTGTAACTGGTTGAGGAACATGAGGGTGAGATCCAATGATAATATTAACTCCATTTTCTTTAAGAAAGGACTCTAACTCTTTTTGCTCCTTAGACTCTTTTATATTGTATTCAACGCCCCAATGCAGTGTTGCTATTATCACATCTGCGCCTTTAAGGCGACTTTTTTTAATATCTTTTAAAATATCATCTTTATTGATTAGGTTAACAATATAGGGTTTGGGGACATTTATTCCATTTGTTCCATAGGTATAGTTTAATATTGATATAGATATGTTATTCTTATTTATAATAAGAGGGTGGTTTTTTGCTTTATCAACGGAGTCTTTGTATATTCCTACATACTTTAGGTTTAGCTTATTGTAATAGTTTATAGACCCTTGAATGCCATTTGCTCCTTTATCGGCAGAGTGATTGTTTGCGGCTAAAAAGAGGTTTATTCCAGCATCGGCAGCATCTCTTAGAAGGGTGAACGGAGAGCTAAATGAGGGATAACCAGTGAAAATACCTGGTGCAAAAGTGGTCTCAATATTTGCGCCAATAATATCGCTATTTTTAAATAGTGGGGTGAGATATTTAAAATACTCTTTATAGCAATAAGATAGATCATCTTTTTTATTGCCACCTATATATGCACTCTCTAGCTGCTTAGTGTGCTGCATAATATCTCCAATGAAAGTAAACCTAACCGTGTCCTCTTTAATAAAGTGAGAAGATGGTATAAGTTGCATAAGAGTTATTATTGCAAATTGAAGCATCTATTTTGTTTGAAGAATTATTATATTTTCATTAGATAATCTAATTTTTAGCCACTCTTTTATTGTCTCTAATTTTGAGTTATCAATATGGGTTGTTGCTTTTATAATTACAACAATTTTATCATTAAGAAGGTTTGTATTAATGTCAAAATCCATCCCTTTTGCAATAGAAACCGACTCTATATTGTTGTTTTGTGCCGCCAGTTCTCGTGAGATTTGTTGATATGGAATTGAGTTATTTGCAATAGAATCGATTTTAGATTTCAAATTAGTAATTAGCTGATCCCGTTTTGCAATTTCTACATCTGCTCTTTCAAAAAAACTTTTTAAGATTGTCTCATCCATTTGGTTATCTCTAAAGAATATACTCTCTTTTATTTTTACCTGATGTGGAAATATTCCATAACTCTCTAGCCTAAAAAGAAGGTTCTCTCTTTGAATTGGACTTAGTTTTTCTCCTGCTATTGATAGTTCTAATGTAGAGGGTTTTTTGGTGTGATTAATTGAATAGTCAATTATATAAAATGTATCGGAAGATCGATTAGTTGATACAAATCTTTTTACATTTTGATTGAATGTATTCTCTTGAATAACAATAATTGCGGTGTATACACTAGGTATCATAATTAAGAGGGTAAAGAAACTGATACTTCTCCTTACTTTTCTCTGTTTGATTGGATCGGCAAACTGCTTAAAAGGGAATTTAAGGTAACGAATCATTATAAATGTGGCCAAAGCAATAAATAGAGAGTTTATTGTAAAGAGATATAGTGCTCCTCCAAAATATAGAAGATTACCTGTTGCTAAACCAAAACCAGCGGTGCACAATGGTGGCATTAGTGCGGTTGCTATGGCAACTCCTGAGATAACAGTTCCTCTATCTTTACGGCAGCTCTCAACAATCCCAGCCAAGCCTCCAAAAAATGCTATAAAAACATCATATATTGTTGGCCTGGTTCTAGCAAGAAGTTCTGTTGGCTCTGCTAATGCTAGGGGAGATATTAAGAAGTATGCTGTAGATGCAATTAGACTTATTCCAACCATTATGGATAAGTTTTTTAGAGATCTTCTAAGAAGCTCTGAGTCGTTAATGCCAATAGAGAGCCCTGTTCCCATAATAGGACCCATCAAAGGCGATATTAGCATGGCTCCTATTATCACTGGGGTTGAATTAACATTTAGCCCCACGGAAGCAACGATAACTGCAAATGCTAAAATCCAAACATTTGGGCCTCTAAAATCTATACCTTTTTTGATATTCTCTTGAGTTGCATCGATATCTACATCGGCAGAGAAGTTTATAATCTTATTAAAATTATCTGTTATCCACGACATATAAGTTACTATGTTTAATAAAAACCATTCAAATATACATTATTTTTTACTTTAACCTAAAAATGTTAATTTTGTAAGATAAGAAAATCCTTAGACTGAAATAATTATGGATAAAATTAAAAAAATAGCGCTCTTGTTTGCTATTCTATTGGCAGTTACAAGTTGCGACTGGTTGCGTTCTAAATTGGGCATGGCAACTTCCAATGAGATAGAGGCTC
>LUYZ01000079.1 GCA_001603425.1 Bacteroidales bacterium Bact_08 | reverse complement strand
TGGAAAAGATATTATTGTAGAACAGAGAGCTAAAGAGGAGGTGACAGATCTGTTTTTTAAAGAGAGTGTTGCTCCTAAAGGGGTGGATGTAAAAAATCCAGCATTTGATATAACATCGGCAGAGTTAATAACAGCAATTATTACAGAGAATGGTGTTTACAAGTATCCCTATAATTTTATGTCAAAAGATAAATAGAGTATACAATACAAAAGATTAATAGTTATGATTAAAGCTATAGTATTTGATTTGGGAGGTGTATTAGTTCCCCTTAATAGAGAGGCTTGTGTAGATGCATTTAGAGCTATTGGGGTCGATAGTTTTGCTAATATGCTTGATAAATATGTTCAAGGTGGTTTTTTTCTAGAATATGAAAAAGGGCTGATAGATACATGCAGATTTAGAGAGATAATAAAAGAGTCAATAGAGGATAGAGAGTATGCCAAAAATTTGGATAATTCTCTTATTGATAATGCAATGGGTGCATTTTTAGAGCCAATTGCACATTATAAACTAGATCTTTTAATCGATCTTAAGAAGAGTTACCCTTTATATATGTTAAGTAATACCAATCCCATAGCCATTGAGGTGGTTAAGCCCTTTTTTAATTATCGTAATTTAGGTATGGGTGACTATTTTAACGCTCTTTTCCTATCATACGAGATGAAAATGGCTAAACCAGATACAGATATATTTATAAAGATGGTTCAAGAGATTGGCTTGCCTGCAAACGAGATCCTATTTATTGATGATGCATCTGTTAATATTGAGAGTGCTAAATCTGTTGGTCTTACCACAATCCTCTATACGGATGATTTAGATTTGAAAAAAGAGATATACGATTTATTATAATATGCTAAAATTTATAAGTTTATCTAGTGGTAGTAGTGGGAATTGTTACTATATAGGAGATGACTCTACCTCTATTTTAATTGATGCAGGAATTGGAGTTAGGACAATTAAAAAACGATTGTTAGAGTATGGAATTGAGATAGAAAGTATAGATTTTATTCTGGTAACACATGATCATTCCGACCATATAAGGCATTTGGGTTCAGTATGTCAGAGATATATGAAGCCTGTACTTGCTACAAACTCTCTTTTTAAATATTTAGATTCTAATAGAAATACAAAAGGTAGAATTAATAGTTTTAGAAGAGTATTGGATAAGGAGATTCCTTTTGTCTATAAAAATTTATCAATTACTGCTTTTGAAGTCCCGCATGACGCAAATGAGAATTTAGGATATTTTATTGATTTTGGAGGAGAGAAGTTTACTTTTTTGACAGATATTGGTAGTATAACTGCTAGATTAATTGAGTACTGTAAAATATCTAATCATATTATTATTGAGTCTAACTACGATGTTAATATGCTTCTAAATGGAGGGTATCCAGATTATTTAATTGATAGAATTAAAGGAGGAAGAGGGCATTTAAGTAATATTGAGACAGCTAAGGCTATTCAAACCATCTATTCAGCCAATTCTGAGAGGTTAAGGAATATATTTTTGTGTCACTTAAGTGATAATAACAACACCCCCGAATTGGCCTATGAGTGTTCATATAACTCATTATGCGAATTGGGGGTGTCTGTTGGAGAAGATGTTAATCTCTATTGTTTACCAAGAAGAGATCATATTTGTTACTGCCTATAGGTGGTTTTATTGAACAAATTGCTTTGCATAGTATTTAGGAGTAAGTTTTTCACCTGTAGCATTTTGAATCATTTGATTCCAATTGTATTTCATTCCAGGAACAAATATTTTATCTGTCATCCATTTTCCTATTTCTTTGTTTCCAATGTAGGATTGGTTTGAGATATGGTTGGACTCATATAGGTTTTCTAGAATATAATAGTGCATTTGTGATGCTAGAAGTTCGCCAAGCTGATAGTTGTGATAATAGCATGGATATAGTGCAATATGTACCTTTGTTGCCCAATCTGGTTTATCTCTACCTTTAGGTTTTTTAAGACCTTGATATTTTTCTACAAGACACCACCAAAGTGTATTAAGGTCTTGATCTGGATTGGCATACATCTCCTTTTCGAACCTATACATTACTTGAGACCATCTGCTAAATACCAGCTGCTGAAGTCTAAGAGATTTATGACAATCTTCAGAGATTTTGTTAATCTCATCATCGGATAGGTTTAGCATCTGTCTCATCCATTCTGGATTTCTAGAGAGTCTCCCAAATATCATTGCAACAGCTTCTGTGGTAAATGGGTGAGCAGCATTTCTCAAAAAGTAAGGATTTTCTGGATAGCTATGACCAAAAGAGTACACAGCATGACCAAATTCGTGAAGCATAGTTCCCATCCACTGTTCATTATCACTAATATTGGCAAGAACTCTCACATCTCCCTCTGTATCTATATCTATACAGTATGCATGTTGATTTTTGCCAGGCTTTTCGTATAGATCGCTATTTTTTAACATTTGATCTATATCAAGGCCTATACTATTAAAAAATGTGGCAGTTAACTCCTCTAAGTTTTTTCCTCTATAATAACTGTCTAAATCTACTGGGTAGAGTTGTGGTGACTCTTGAAAGAATCGACATTGATAGTGCCAAGGCATTAAATTACCTATTTCTACTCCATATTTTTTTGAAAAGAGAGCATCCATCTCTGCTTTAAGATTGTTAAATGAGTCTTTTGTCAGAGAGTCAAGTTGATCGAAAAGGTCAGAGATTGTATTTGGGTCTTGGTCAGAAAGAGATAATGTCATAGTATGAAAGTTGTCAAATCCCAAAGAGTTAGCTACTTTATTTCTAAGTTTCACCAGCTCGACAATATCTTCTGCAACAATAGGCCCAATCTCTTTATGAGCACTCCATGCCTCCTCTAAAAGTTTATTATTGGTAGATTCAGAAAGTATAGAGACTATTCTATTGTCGGAAACCTCTTTACCCTCCACTATGGCTCTATAGGAGGCATACTTTTGTTCTAATTCAGACGTCTTATTAATGATTTTTTCTAAAAGGGAGCTATCTGTTTGATTGCTTAAAAAATTGTTATACAATATCTCAAGCTCTCTTTTCAATGTGGGATCAGAGACTCTATTTCTCTCTTTGATCTCTTTCAACTCCTCAAAAATGTCTTTATTTGAGTAGAATTTAGAAATCTCTAATGATAATCTGGAATACTCTTCAAAAAATTGGCTCTGCCCTGTTGTTGTTCCATTCCAATATGCCAAAGCTGCCTGCTTATTTAATGGCTTTAAAGTTTCTGTAGCATTATCAATAATTTGGGATAATCTCATATCATCTTTATTTGAACAGCCTATAGCTGCGATTGCAATTATAACTAGAATAAAATTGAAGTTTTTCATAGTTAAAGTTGTATTAAAATTGTATTAATTAAGATAATAGTGCTAATTATTAATCTGTGGACCAAAAGGTATAAGGGCTTTTGCCTTTGGATCGTCACAATATTTTGTAAAATTAGTTATGTATTTTTTAGCAAGAGATAGAGCTTTTTCTTGCCACTCAGATACGTTTTTATAGGTATCTCTAGGATCTAAAATGCCATCTGAAACACCATCAAGATGTGTTGGAACCTCTAAGTTTAAAATTGGAACTCTTTTTGTTTGAGCCTCTTCTATAGAGCCATTCAAAATAGCGTCAATTATTGCTCTAGTATCCTTTATAGAAATTCGTTTACCAGTTCCATTCCATCCAGTGTTTACTAGGTAGGCTTTAGCTCCATTCTCATCCATCTTTTTTGCAAGAAGTGTTGCATATACCATTGGGTGTAGTGATAAAAAAGCCTCTCCAAAAGCGGGAGAGAAAGAAGGAACAGGTTCTGTTATTCCAAGCTCTGTTCCAGCTAATTTTGAAGTGTAGCCACAAAGAAAGTGATATTGTGCCTGATTTCTATCTAGTATAGAAACAGGAGGTAAAACTCCAAAAGCATCGGCAGACAGATATATCACCTTTTTAGCATGTCCTGCTTTTGATGGTAGTACTATTTTATTGATATGATAGATTGGATATGAAACCCTTGTATTTTCTGTTATTGAACCATCTGAAAAATCGGGATTACCATCTTTATCTATAACTACATTTTCTAATAGAGCATCTCGTTTTATTGCGTTCCAAATATCGGGTTCATTCTCTTTACTAAGATTAATGGTTTTAGCATAACAACCACCCTCTAAGTTGAAAACTCCATGATCATCCCAGCCATGTTCGTCATCACCTATAAGGTATCTTTTTGGATCTGCAGATAGTGTTGTCTTTCCTGTGCCGGATAATCCGAAAAATATAGCAACATCGCCATCTTCTCCAACATTTGCCGAGCAGTGCATAGATGCAATCCCTTTTAATGGAAGATAGTAGTTCATCATAGAGAATATCCCTTTTTTCATCTCTCCACCATACCAGCTACCTCCAATAATTTGCATCTTTTTTGTAAGATTGAAGAGAATAAATACTTCTGAGTGTAAATTGTGCTCTTTCCATTTTGGATTGGTTATTTTTGAGGCATTTATTGAAACAAAGTCGGGTTCGCCATAGTTATCTAGTTCATACTTAGATGGTCTAATGAACATATTTGTAACAAAGTGTGCTTGCCATGCAACCTCCATAATAAATCTAACTTTTATGCGAGTATCTTTGTTGGTTCCGCAAAAAGTATCTACAACATAGATAGTCTCTTTATTTGAAAGTTGGGAAGTGGCCAAATTGTAGCAATCATCCCATACATCTTCTGTCGTTGGTTTATTAACAGTGCCATCCCACCAGACGCTACTCTCCGATACACTATCTTTGACAATAAATCTGTCTTTAGGAGATCGGCCAGTAAATCGGCCAGTTTTAACATTAATTGCACCTGTTAGGGTCTCCTCACCAATTTCAAAGCCGTTATTGGAGTTAGAGGTTTCTGCTAAAAAGAGTTCTTGAAAAGAGGGGTTGTAGATTACCTTTTGAACATTTGTAATGCCATACTTGGCAAGATTGAGGTTTTTCATATAGTTTTAGTTGTGGTTAGGTTACATTTTAAAATATATGAATACGAATTTACTTAAATTTATCTGTGGTTGTATATAATATTTGTAATTTTGTAAAAAAAGAATGAATACACCATTAGATGTACTAACAAAATATTGGAATCATAACAATTTTCGTCCTCTTCAGGAAGAAATTATTGATAGTGCGTTAAATGGGAATGATACTTTTGCAATTTTACCTACTGGGGGTGGAAAATCTGTCTGTTTTCAAGTTCCTGCTCTACTAAAAGAGGGAGTATGTATTGTGGTCTCTCCACTTATTGCTCTTATGAAAGATCAGGTAAAAAATCTTTTAAAAAAGGGTATTAAGGCTGTC